>NZ_QTVB01000049.1:0-13066 GCF_003435965.1 Roseburia sp. AF42-8 | reverse complement strand
CTATTGAAAATAGAACCTTTCGTATTGATATTTTTTCTCATTATTTCTTAATTTGATTTACCCCTGTATCCACGTTATAATAGTCCTATTACATAAATCTGATTTATCAGCAGAATACTAATACAAAAGAAAGATAAAAGGAGGCTATTTTATGTGCACCGCAGCTACTTATCAAACAAAGAACTTCTACATGGGCAGAACCCTTGATTATGAATTTTCTTATGGTGATGAAGTCACCATCACCCCTCGCAACTATCCTTTTCATTTCCGTCATGCCGGGACTTTAAGCTCCCACTATGCCATGATTGGCATGGCTCATGTAGCACCAGACAATGGTGTTGACTATCCTCTTTATTATGATGCCTGCAATGAAAAAGGTGTCTGCATGGCAGGGCTTAACTTTGTGGGAAATGCCGCTTATGCTGATATTATTGATACAAAAGAAAATGTTGCACAATTTGAATTTATTCCATGGATTCTAAGCCAGTGTGCTTCTGTTTCAGAAGCCAAAGAAAAATTAGTACAGATGAATCTCGTTGGAACTGTTTTTGCCAGCCATTTTCCGGCAGCACAGCTTCACTGGATGATTGCCGATAAAAGCGAAAACATCGTTGTGGAATCCATGGCAGACGGGCTTCATATCTATGACAATCCTGCCGGTGTGCTGACCAACAATCCACCTTTTCCAATGCAGATGTTTGCTTTAAATAATTATGCGGCTCTCTCATCCAGGCAGCCGGAAAATCATTTCTCCGACAAGCTCAACTTACAGGCTTACAGCCGCGGTATGGGGGCTTTGGGTCTGCCGGGCGATTTATCTTCCCAATCCCGTTTTATCCGGGTTGCCTTCACCAGACTACATTCCATTTCCGGCAGTTCAGAAATCGAAAGTGTCAGCCAGTTCTTTCATATCTTAGGTTCCGTCGACCAGCAGCGGGGCTGCTGTGAAGTTGCTGATAACAAATATGAAATTACAATCTATACTTCCTGCTGCAATGCGGATAAGGGGATTTATTACTATACGACCTATGATAATCATTCAATTAACGGAATCGATATGCATCATGAGAACCTGGACAGTGCAGAGTTGATCCGGTTTGCGGTTCTTGATGCGGATGGGATTCACTGGCAGAATTAGTGGATTGCGATGTGGAGATAACATTTAGAATCAAAGAATTTTGCAGCAGTCAAAGCACATCTGATTTTCTTTTATGTGAAATGTCAACCGTTCTTAGGGGTCTGTTTTTCTTGATGATAAACTGTCTTTTCGGTTGCTTTGACAGAATATTGGTACTGTCCGTCGAGGGCAGATGCCACCTAATGTCTGCAAGGGGCACTGGGAATTTCGATATACTTTTCATTTCATCTGGCAACCGACACAAATTCACATCCATGTTCAAATGTGCCTCGCTGGTACATCCCTGTACCAGCGTTGCCTGTTGCCAGACGAAATTCCAAGTGCCCCTAACAGCCCTTATCAGGCATCTGCACTTCGACGATCAGTACCAATATTTTGTCAAACATGGAAAAGACGGTTTTTATCGTAAAAAGAAAAACAGACCTCTTAGAACGGTGACGTTTCATCATATGAAAATCAATGTGCTTCGACTGCTGCAAAATTTTTTAATAAATTTTTCTCCCACATCGCAATCCCCTAATGGATGACATATAAAAGGAGCAGACCCGCATCAAAAGTCTGCTCCCTTTACGTCCAAAGTATTTTGTGTGTATTGTAATGTTCCTTACAAGAGTTAGTTTATGCTAACTCTTGTTTTCTGTCAATACCGCTGTTGATATTCTTTTCTCACCTGTGATAACTCCTTATAGATGTTCCGGTGATTTAAAATAATTCAAGAAACTCTTCGCCAGTTCCACATTGGTATTGACCACCAGTTCTTCCGGAAAATCTACCATCTGAATAACTTCCAATGGATATTGATGATTCCCAACTGCAGTATCCACATGCGCATCGGAATCCATGATAACCGGAACTTTATATTCCTTGCAAAGTTCTAACATTTTGCAGCTGTTTTCCTTCGTATTCTGCCGGAAGCCACCCGGTGTCAGGGAGCCATTGTTGACCTCTAACAATACATGATGTTCCTTTGCACCTTCCACCAATGCACGATAATCCACCGGATAATAAGAATCATCTGGATGTCCGATAATATTTACATAGGAATTTTTCATCACATTCAGATAAGTTTTCGTATTTTCTTCTATGGTTCCCGGATGAAAACACGGACCATGCATACTTGCAACGCACAAATCCATCTGCTTTAAGGTACGCTCCGGCAAATCCACATGCCCTTCCATATCCATGATATTAAGTTCTGCGCCAAACAGCATATACATTTCTCCATGCTTTCTTTCCAGCACGCGAAGATTATTAAAATATAACTCGCTACAGGTTCCCGGCATTTTCGGAGCATGCTCTGTAATACCAAAGAGACGGATTCCTTTCTGCTCTGCCGCCTTTATCATTGCTTCAATAGTACTGTAAGCATGTCCGCTTGCAATTGTATGAGTATGAAGGTCTACGTAGTCGTTCATGTTCTGTTCTCCTTTTATATCTCTTGTCTTAATACTGTTTTCTGAATTTCAGACAACCCTATCTTATCCATCATAGCACATTTTCATCTGTCTTTCATACTATAATACAAATGTCTTTTAAGGATGCTCTATGAAACGATTTTATAAAAAAGGTATTTCTCTTTTCTTAATTCTTCTTATGTCCTTCCCGCTTTGTGCCTGCAAATCAGATGATTCTAAAGCATTAACAACCGTAAAATTAAACGAAGTGGCACATTCCATCTTTTACGCACCGATGTATGTGGCCATCGAAAAAGGCTACTTTGAAGATGAGGGAATCGAGCTCTCATTGACCACCGGCTTTGGAGCGGATAAAACCATGGCTGCCGTTGTTTCCGGGGATGCAGATGTAGGATTCATGGGAACGGAGGCAAGCATTTATGCCTACACGGAAGGCGCAAAAGACCATGTCATTAATTTTGCACAGCTTACCCAGCGTGCCGGTAACTTTGTGGTTGCAAGGGAAAACACCGATTCCTTTTCCTATGAAGATATGATTGGAAAAGATGTGCTGGGCGGAAGAGCCGGTGGCACACCGGAAATGGTATATGAATATGTACTCCGGGAAAATGGTGTTTCTCCTTCCGAAGTCAAAATCGACCAGAGTATTGACTTTGGTTCTACCGCAGCGGCTTTTTCCGGCGGACAGGGGGATTATACCATTGAATTTGAACCATCCGCCACTGCTTTGGAGCAGTCCGGCGATGGCTATGTGGTAGCATCCATTGGTGTAGATTCCGGTTACCTTCCTTATACAGCTTTCTGTGCCAAAGAAAGCTATCTTAAGGAAAATGCCGACCTTATCCAGCATTTCACCAATGCTTTACAGAAAGGCATGGATTATGTAGCAGGTCACAGTCCGGAAGAAATCGCAACTGTCATTGCACCACAGTTTAGTGAAACAGATCTTAAAACCCTTACACTTATTGTAAGCCGCTACTACGACCAGGAAACCTGGAACACAGATTTAATACTCCGGGAAGAAGGCTATGACTTAATGCTTACTATTTTAGAAGAGTCCGGTGTTCTCTCCGGTGCCGCTCCTTATGAAGATCTTGTAAATACAGATTTTGCCGAAAAAGCATCCACACTGTAGTTTAAAATATCAGAAATTAAATCATCATTTAAAAAGCACAGAATATATAGTAAATAACATTACTATACATGCTGTGCTTTTTATCCCTTAGATATCCTTTTTACATTCCACTCTGTTAGCGAATCATAGAAAATGCACCAACACTGATTAACATCATAATTACACCAGCCAGCAATACGCCAAGCATCACTGCAATAACAGATGATTTAAAATCCATATCTAAGATGCTGGCTGCCAGAGTTCCTGTCCAGGCTCCGGTTCCCGGCACCGGGATTCCAACAAAGAGCAGTAATGCCAGGAATAATCCTCTTCCAGCCTTTGCCTGCAGCTTCTTACCACCCTTTTCACCTTTTTCCAGACACCAGCTGAAAAATTTTCCAATAACAGGCTTATCTGCACCCCAAATCAGTACTTTTCTTGCAAAGAAATAAATAAATGGTACCGGCAGCATATTTCCAATGATAGAAATAATATAAGATGGTATCAATGGAAGTCCAAACCCCTGCGAAAACGGAATTGCTCCTCTCAGTTCAACCAATGGTACCATAGAAACCAAAAATACGATCAGATAATGTAATAACATAATACTCCTTTCCTAATGAATTATGACTGTTTATAGTTTTTCAAAAACGTAATCAGCGTATCCATTTCTTCATCTGTACCAATGGTAATACGCAGGTAATTTGCAATCCTCTCCGGTTTAGAGAAATGACGGACATAAATGTCTTCCTTCTTCAAATCTTCAAACAGCTTCTCCATGGAAATCGTATCGTGGGTTACAAAGAGGAAGTTACTCTTTGAATCATCCATCCGGTATCCCAGTGCCCGAAGTTCTTCCTTGGTACGCTCTCTCGTTGCAATAATCTTCTGTGTTGTCTCTTTAAAATAAGCTTCATCCAAAATAGCAGCCGTTCCCATTTCAATCGTAAGGGAATTTAAGGTGTAAGAATTAAATGAATATTTAACATCATTCAAATATTTGATTAATTCAGGCTGTGCCATCGCATATCCAATCCGCATGCCTGCCATGGAACGGGATTTACTAAAGGTCTGGACTACCAGCACATTGTCATATTTATCAATAAGCGGCAATGCTGATGTTCCACCAAAATCAATATATGCTTCATCCACAATAACAATGACATCCGGATTCTGTGCAATGATGCGTTCCACATCTTCTAACGGAAGCAGTTTTCCTGTCGGTGCGTTTGGATTTGGAAATACAATTCCTCCGTTTTCCCCAGCATAATCCTCCAGGCGAATCGTAAAATCCCTATCCAGTGGAATCTGCTTATATGGAATACGGAATTCCTCTGCCCAGACATCATAGAAAGAATAAGTAATATCCGGGAACAGAATCGGACGATTGGAATTAAAAAATGTCATAAAGCACATGGCAAGTACATCATCTGAGCCAACGCCCACAAATACCTGATTGGAATTTAAACCATATCGTTCTGCAATGGCGTCCGTCAGTTTCTCAATCTTTGGATCCGGATAAAGACGCAGCCGGTCGGTATCAAAAGAGGTTAAAACATCCTTTACTCCCGGTGCCGGTGGATATGGGTTCTCATTGGTATTCAGTTTTATCATTTTCTCTTTCTTCGGCTGTTCTCCCGGAACATACGGGATAACTTTGCGTATATTATTTTCCCATGCTTTCATGTCTTACTCCTTCTATCTGCTGCTTGATTTTATCATTCTTTCGTTTTCCGATTTTTTATTCTGCTGCCTTCAGTCCATACTCTGCTGCCAGCTTTGCAAATGCCTGCATGGAATTTACTACTGTCTCATAAGAAGTGCAGTATGCAAGACGTACATAACCGCCATAGCCGAAGGCACTTCCTTTTACCAGAATCAAATGGTATTTCTTGGCAGCTTCTACAAATTCTTCTTCCTTTGCAACCGGAGATTTCAGCCACAGATAAAATGCTCCCTGGGGCTTGATAGCGGTAAATCCGAGTTTTGTTAATCCTTCATACAAGGCAATACGGTTGCGGTCATAAAATTCAAGATTGGTCTTTTCATTTAAGCACTCTGCCACCGCTTTCTGAATCAGGGATGGTGCATTTACAAAGCCAAGAGTACGGTTTGATACGGTAATTCCCTCGATTAATTCTGCGGAATCTGCCGCTTCATCCGGCACTACCACATAACCGATCCGCTCGCCCGGAAGTGATAAAGATTTACTGAAGGAATATCCTACCAGCGTATCTTTATAATATTTTGTCAAAAAATTCTCCTGTACGCCGTCGTAAACCAGTTCACGGTATGGTTCATCGGAAATAAGATAAATATCGGTTCCAAATTCCTCTTCCTTCACAGTTAAAATTCTGGCAATCTCTTTTAAGGTTGCATCTGAATATACCACTCCGGTCGGGTTGTTCGGATTGTTGATGATAACCGCTCTTGTATCTTTTGTAATTTTTCGTTCAAAGTCTGCTAAATCCGGCATAAAATCTGCTTCATCTGGCATGACTTCCACAATCTTTGCATCGAAGTTTGCGGCATAGTTTTTATATTCACCAAAATACGGAGCAAATACCATAACTTCATTGCCCGGATCTAAAATCGTCTTAAAAATAATATTCAGACCACCTGCTGCACCAACTGTCATAATCAGGTTCTTCCCATGGAAATTGGTTCCGAAGCGTTCATTTAAGTTCTCTGCAATTGCCTCCCTTACTTCCTCATAGCCTGCATTTGCCATATATCCATGCACCACAAGCGGGTCTTCTTTATCCAAAATATCATAAATTGCTGTCTTAATTTTTTCCGGTGCCGGTGTAGCCGGATTGCCAAGGCTGAAATCATACACATTTTCTGCCCCATATCTGGCAGCCATTTCTTTTCCTTCCATAAACATGGCACGAATTGCAGAGCTTCCTGCCATTGCCTGTTTTATCTTTTTTGACAACATATCTTATGCCTTCTTTCTCTTTCTATTCTGTTACAGTATAGCTGAGACTATCCGTAAAATCAATCTGTTTTCTTGTTTCCGATGGGAATCTGCGTGATAATAATTGCCACAAACATCAATACGCAGCCTAAAATTTCTTTTGGTGATAATACCTGTCCCAAGATCACCCAGCCAGCCAGTGCGGAAATCACGGATTCCAGGCTCATAATAAGGGATGCGATAACCGGGTTGATGCCTTTCTGTCCTACAATCTGCAAGGTGTAGCCAACGCCGCAGGAAAGAAGTCCCGCATACAACAAAGGCAGCCATGCCGCCTGAATATTGGAAATATCCGGTGTCTCTGTAAACAGCATTCCTACTGCTGAAAGTACTCCGCATACAAAAAACTGTATACAGGACATTTTTACGCCGTCTACCTTCGGTGAAAAATAATCAACCACCAGTATATGAAAGGAAAATGCCAGTGCACATAAAAGAAGCATGATGTCTGCCCGCTCAATGGTAAAGCTGCCATCCTTCATGCAGAGTAAATACATTCCCACAACTGCCAGTGCTACACAAAACCACAGCTTGATTCCCGGACGCTTTCCAATAAAGATGCCGATAACCGGAATCATCACAATATACAACGCCGTAAAAAAGCCAGATTTACCAACGCTTGCTTCCATAATGCCAAACTGCTGCAGATTGGATGCAATGCAAAGAATTACACCACAGGCAATTCCACCTGTCCATAAAATTCTTTTATTCTCCTTTGCCCCTGTCTCTGCTCCTGCCTCTTTCTTTCTGTTTAATAACAAAATAACCGGGATTAACACCAGTCCACCCAAAACACATCGGATTGCATTAAAAGTAAAAGGACCAATATATTCCATGCCAACACTCTGGGCTACAAAAGCAACGCCCCAGATGGTTGCGGTCAATAATAATATCAAAGAACTCTTTATCTGCTGTTTCATAAAATCTCCATTCTGTCCTTATTCTTTTGCATAATTTATCATATTGCTCTTATATTAATGCATTTCTTTCCTTCTTGCAAGAGTCATAACATACAACAAAGAGCATCAGAGGCGGTGCTTTTCATCCTTCCCATTGGATGACACCTTATGCCAATGATGCTCTTTTCTTATGTTAACCAGAATCCCTCTCCCAGATAAACACCTTTTTCTATTTATTTACCGTGTCAATAAAGCGTAAGAATGCTTCTCTTCCTTCTTCGGTGCATTTGTATACACCGGCATCCAGAAGAACTTCACGGAATACCAGTCCGATTTCCTTTCGGATAATCCCGTCAATATTTTCTTCCGTAATGCTCTCATATTTCGGCAAAAATTCCTCTACCCAGTCTGCATGCTTACTTAAAACTTCATTGTTCCGTAAATCAGCCCTGGAAAGAATTGCCGTCTTAAGCTGTGCCATCTCGTCCTTCAGACGTGCCGGCAGCACTGCCAGACCCATTACCTCGATTAAGCCGATGTTTTCCTTCTTAATATGATGAAGCTTTGCATGCGGATGATATACGCCCAGCGGATGCTCCTTTGTTGTAATATTATTACGAAGCACTAAATCCAGTTCGTAATTATTGTCTCGTTTTCTTGCAATTGGCGTAATGGTATTATGTGGCTCCCCGTCTGTTTCTGCAAAAATAAATGCTGCCTCATCCGTATAGCCACGCCAGGTCAGAAGTATTTTATCTGCCAGCTCAATCAGTCGTTCTGTATCCGGTGCGGACAGGCGGATAACTGACATCGGCCATTTTACAATTCCGGCTTTCACATCTTCAAAGCCCGCAAAGGTAATCTCTTTTTCCAGCGGTGCCTTTGCCATGGCAAATTCATAATGTCCACCCTGAAAATGATCATGGCTTAAAATCGAGCCTCCTACAATCGGCAGGTCTGCATTGGAACCGACGAAATAATGTGGAAACTGTTTTACAAAATCCAGCAGTTTTCCAAAGGTTGCCTTCTCGATTTTCATCGGTGTATGCTTTCCATTAAACACGATGCAGTGCTCATTATAGTACACATAAGGAGAATACTGTAAGAACCAGTCACTATGATTGATGGTTACCGGAATAATACGGTGATTCTGTCTTGCCGGATGGTTGACTCTTCCTGCATAACCTTCATTTTCCTTACACAAAAGGCATTTCGGATAGCCGCTCTGTTTTGCCAGCTTTGCAGCTGCAATGGCTTTCGGGTCCTTTTCCGGCTTGGATAAGTTAATTGTAATATCCAGTTCACCAAACTCCGTCTCTGCGGTCCATTTCATATCCCGCATGATACGGTATCTGCGGATATAATTGCTGTCCTGGCTGAGAGTATAATAATAATCTGTTGCCGCCTTTGCATCCTTCTCATAAAGGCTCTGAAATTTATGAATTACTTCACCTGGTCTCGGCATCAGCATTCCCATGATTTTCGTATCAAATAAATCTCGGTATACTACACTGTTTTCCTTCAAAATGCCTTTTTCATAAGCATAATCCAGCAGACGGTTTAATAATTCTTCCAGACTCTCTTCTGCTTCTTCTCTGCTCATCGGAGTCCGTGACTGATAAGCTGCCACAGCGTCCTCATCTAATTCTTCTAATTCAAACAATTCCAGCAGGCGGTTGATGGTAAATCTTTCATCTTCCTTCGGAACCAGTCCGGTTACCATGCCATATTCTGTTAATTTTAAGATATCTTCACAAATCATAACTTACCTCCTGTTTCTTATGCCAGTCTGGATGGACCGTCTCCAATTTCTACTACATAGAAATCTGCGCTGTATCCAATTTTCTTTTCATATGCACTGCCTACTGCTTCAATAAAATGCTCTACCGCTTCATCCTTTACAATACTGACGGTGCATCCGCCAAAGCCTGCGCCTGTCATACGGGATCCAATGACTCCATCCACCTTCCAGGCTTCTTCCACTAAGGTATCCAGTTCAATTCCGGTTACTTCATAATCATCCCTTAAGGATACATGGGATGCATTCATCAGCTTTCCAAAGGTTTCCACATCATTTTCTTTCAAAGCTTCCACTGCTTTTAGGGTTCTCTGGTTCTCATATACCGCATGTTTTGCCCGACGCATGCGGACCTCACTTCCGATGGCTCCCTTATATTCTTCAAACTGTTCCTCGGACAATTCACCAAGACTTTTGATGTCCACCACCTTCTGTAATTCTGCCAGTGCTTCCTCACACTCTGCACGACGTTCATTATATTTCGAATCACCCAGACCACGCTTCTTATTGCTGCAGGAAATTACAATTTTAGCATCTTTTAAACGAACCGGCGCATATTCATATTTTAAAGTAGCCGTGTCTAAGAAAATTGCATGCTCTGCTTTTCCCATGGCAATGGCAAACTGATCCATGATGCCACAATTCACTCCATTGAATTTATTCTCTGAAAACTGTCCGATTAAAGCCAGATCCTGATTCGTTACACCAAATCCGAATAAGTCCTTTAAGATATATCCGGTCAGTACCTCAACAGATGCAGAAGAAGAAAGTCCGGAACCATTCGGGATATTTCCAAATAATAACAAATCCAGTCCGGTATCTACCTGCATGCCCTTTTCTCCAAACGCCCAGATAACACCCTTCGGATAATTCGTCCAGTCTGCTTCTTTCTCCGGTTTCAAGCCTTCAATGGAAGATTCCAGCACACCAAGCTGTTCAAAATTCATGGAATAAAATCTCAGTTTCTTATCGGCACGTTTTCTTGCCACGCCATAAGTTCCAATGGTCAGTGCGCATGGAAATACATGACCTCCGTTGTAATCCGTATGCTCTCCAATCAGATTCACACGTCCCGGTGCAAAATACACACGGATGTCTCCTTCATCCCCAAATAATTCCTTAAACCTTGTCAAAACCTGCTCCTTCATCAATACATTCTCCTTTCGATTTATTTTCATCCGTTCCTGTTATCCGGCACATTTTCACAGGATATTATTCATCTGTCTTTGTGCTCGTCAGCAACATAATTTATATTTTTTACTTCTTGATAAGATTATACTATATGCCCTGTTTCTTTGCAATATTGCCGTTCTAGTCTGCAACATCTCAATTGCTATTTGGCAACATTTTTCCATATGCATGATAAGGATTTATAAATAACTGTGAAAATATAAAATCTTATATAAAAACACCAGTCTCTGACTGAATGATTCAGATACGAGTGAGGGCTGTAAGGGACATTGGAAATTCGATAAAAACATATATGATTCTGACAACCGGCGCAAATTCACATCCATGTTCATCTGCGCCTCGCCGGTACATCCCTGTACCGGCGTTGCCTGTTTCCAAACGAATTTCATAAGTCCCTAACAGCCCTCCCTCATGCATCTGCAATCATCCAGGCAGAGGCTGGTGTTATTTCTATTACATTTCTATTTTCAATTTTATTTCCGATGTCATTAGAATTGTCTGAACCGAGGGTAGTGTTCTCTTTCCCTGCTTTTATTTTACAAGGCTGCTTCAGCGGCTGCCAGCTTGTCCAGTGCACTCTGTGGTACCTTCGCTTTTGCGCCCTCGCTTAAGGCATTATAGGCATTTCTTGCATTGGCTACTGCTGCTGCATCTGTGGCAGTTATCGTATCTGGCAATGCCATGATTGTATTCGTTACATTCTGTGCATCTATACTTTCCTGATTCTGCAATTCCTGCAGGGCCTGTTCATACTGCAACTGTGACAGAGCTGACTCGGCTGCTGTCAGCACATTCAGATTCTTTACATATGCTTTGGCGCTGTCAGATAAAGCATCATACTGGGAACGGACAGACGCAATGGTTCCTGCGGAGTCCAGGGTTACTGTTCCAATGGAGGTGATTGCCTCATCTACTGCAGATGCTGCATCCATATCCTTGCCCTTCTGGCTCTCGGTTCCCGGCAGTTCATAAACAAGCACCGGATAACCAGCTTCTATATTTTCATAAATTGTTTTTGCTGCACTGTATGGAAGATTGATACATCCATGTGAACCGCTTCTTTTATAAATTGTTCCACCAAAAGTACTTCTCCAGCTGGCATCATGCATTCCAACACCACCGTTAAACGGCATCCAGAAAGATACCGGAGACTCATAATCTTCGCCGCGAAGCACCGCATCCTTTGCCTTATAAGTAACACCAAAAGAGCCGGACGGCGTTCCATGATTCTTTGCAAGGTTACCGGAGACAAAATCAGATTCTACCACCAGCGATCCGTTCTTATAGAAAAACAAATGCTGTGCGGTCAGATTGATTTCCACATATGTATTACCATAGTCATTCTCACCATGGCTGTTAGCCGTCTGGGAATAAACCGGCTCTCTTGTTACATCCTTACCGGCTTTCAAATCCTCCAGTATCATTTCCTTTTCAGCTGCATTATCTACCCACCATCCGTAATTTCCACCATAAATTGTCACTGTCTGTCCATAAGAGGTATCCAGTGTCCGGTTTCCATAGGCGGTATTATAATTTTTTGCCATAGCTTTTACATAAGCGCTCAATGCCTCATCATCTACAGACACATTGAAATCATCATCCACAGAAAGCCAGGTACTGATGGTTTCTCCATCCAAAACCACATCATCCTTGCCTTCTGCCTGATAGGTAATCTTCATCTGGGTATATTTATTCAAAGTATCCAATGCATCCTGAAATACATCATCCTCTTCTTTTACCTTAGGGTCTTCATAACAGCCTTCCCCGGAAAGGTCAAATTCCGGCTGCATTTTATCCAAGGCTTCTTTGATTTTCTCCGTAAATGCATCCTTATCGATTTTTGTTCCATATACCTCCGGCTGCACTTCATAGCCATCCTTTGTATAATCCTTAATCTGTGCATTTTCGGAATCCGTCCATTTGCTTTCATCCATACAGGATAAATTATCCAGAACATCCTTCAATTTTTCTTCATCAAAAGATATCATGGTCTCCACTTCGTATTTCCGTGGAGAAATAAGATAGTACGGCCATGCAAATCCATTCTGCTTCTTTAAAAGCTCTTTTACCTGCTTATCAAATACCGGCTCCATATCAATGTCTGTTCCATTGATGCTCTCTGTCTTATCCTCACGCTCCACCAGCTTCATCTCATACCTGGATGCCTGCTTCGTAATCTTCTTTTCCACACCACTGGTTGAGGAAGCGGATACCCCCACATTATTTATCGTGGTACGAAATGCAAAATGGCTCTGAAAAAACAGTGCCAGTACCAGATAAATCACAACTAATATTCCTACAGGAATTCCGATTACACAAAGGAGTTTTTTTCTGCTCATTTTTTCCTTTGCAGTTTCCTGCTGTTTCTCTTCATTCTTCTTCATATCCCTTAACCTTTCTATTTTGCTAGTTTCCATTATAGTTGACCGTTTTTCTTTGTCAATGAAATCCCGCATTTGTAATATTTATTTAAAAAATGAAATACATTTTCTTGTATTCTTGCACAATGAAAATGTTCCTTTTCCATTAAA
>NZ_QTVB01000048.1:0-14427 GCF_003435965.1 Roseburia sp. AF42-8 | reverse complement strand
TTTATGTTGCTACTATTTATATTTTAAAATTATTAAATTTTAAACTTTCGCAAAAGAAATATGCTATTCTTCTTTCTTTTATATTCATTGGTGAAGCCTTCCTATTTAATTTTATCAATGCATGTCTGCCTCTATTTGCAATCCCTGTCTTTGTCCTTTTAAATGCTTTCATACTTACTTTGGTAACTAAGATACAGCTTACATTAAGTCTGCTATCCTTTACCATTTCTCTTAGTGTAAATTTCATTTTTCTTGCAATTTCAGGTGTTCTTATAGGATTCGCACTATTACCCTTCTTTTATGGAAATTACAACCTGCCATATGCTCTGATTCAAATTTCAGGTGGACTTCTTGAATTGCTCTTAATATTCCTTCTTTTCAAAATCAAAAGGCTCCGCCGTGGCATGCCATTTCTCTATCAAATCGGCTCTTCTGCCACAGGTTTTATCTTAAGCTGTTTTATTCTGCTCATTGTTACCATAATCAGCTTTTATGATTCCATTCCTGACATGCAGTTCCTCTTTCTCCTCATTGCCCTTTTCCTGATTGGACTTCTGCTTTATTGCTGGTGGCGGTTCCGGATTACCCGTGACTACCGGGAGAAGCTGCGGCAGGCGGAGCTTAAGGCTTTACAGAATGAACTCATTGAGAAAGATAACCGCATCCGGAAATTAGAGGAAAATAATGATGCCCTGGCTAAGATTATTCATAAAGATAACAAGCTGATTCCGGCAATGGAACTTGCTGTCTGCGAATATTTAGAAGCTGGAACCACAGACGGTGATACCAGAAAGAAGGGCGAACAGCTTGCCAGCGGGTTAAAGACCATGGCACAGGATCGGAAAGGTACGCTGAACTCCTACCGCCATGATGAACACACTCTTCCGGTGACCGAGGTCTGTGTTTTAGATGCGCTTTTTACCTATATGCAGCAACGTGCCCTGGCACAGAACATCAACTTTTCCCTGCATATCACAGGCAATATTGTAAAAATGACGGAAGATGTCATTTCCGGGGAAGACCTTTCCCACCTTCTGGCGGATTTGCTGGAAAATGCTATGATTGCCATTGGTGATAACGAGGTGCGCAGCCTTTCTGCTTACCTTTGCCATAATGAGGACAGTTGTACCATAGAGATTTCCGATAGCGGAAATGCCTTTGATGTGCAGCTCTTTGAGGACTTTGGTCAGACCCGGCACACCACCCATAAGGACAGCGGCGGCAGCGGAATCGGTCTTATGGACATCTGGAAGATAAAGAAACAGTACTGTGCATCCCTGCACATCATCGAATATGCGCCGGGAACTTCCACATTTACGAAAAAAATTTCCCTGGTCTTTGACCGGAAAAATCACTATCTGATTCAGACCTACCGCCGTAATGAAATTGAACGGGTACATATGCGAAATGATATGTTTGTTTTACAGTCAGACTGATTTATGTTATGATGGAAGAACTTTTGAGAAGGTAAAATGTTACATGAGGTAAATGTTATGAGTCATGCACTGGTTATATTATGTGGTGGAAAAAGTACAAGAATTGGAACGGACAAGGCTTTGCTCCCTTTTGGGGACTGCTGCCTGATTGAATATCTGGTCCGGAAATTTCAGCCGGATTTTCCGAAAATCTACCTTTCTGTCCAGCAGAAAAATGATTATGCGCATCTGAATCTTCCGGTGACAACCATTGGAGACATCTATGGAAATGCCGGTCCGCTGTCCGGTATCTTCAGTGCACTTTCCATGATTTCTGAGGAACGTGCCTTCTTCATTTCCGTAGATACACCTTTTGTAGAACCGGCACTGGGGCTTTACCTGCTGTCACAGCCACAGGAGCATCCTATCTGGGCGATTGAGCGTGCCAATGACCAGCTGGAGACTCTTTCCGCAGTCTATTCTAAAAGCTGCATTCCGCAGGTGGGAAAAGCCATGCTCTTTCACCAATATTCCTTTAACCGGCTTCATGAGAAATGCAATGCCGGCTATATCCCGGAAAACGAGCTGGCAAATATATGTCCGGTTCCACTGAATGAACAATTTTTTAACATCAATACCCGCACCCATTATTATCATGCCTTAAAGCTGCTTTCCGAACGGGGAGAGCTTTTTGATGAAGACAGCAATCTGGAGCTTCCGGCAACAGGCAATATTGCTTCTTTTATTCCCGTGGTATCGCTGGTGGGGGATTCCATTATTGATAAAAAGACCTTCTGCATCCAGCTATTGGAGGCATTAAAAAAAGATGGCATTAAGGCTGCCATCTTTGATTCAGAAAAAGATTTTTCCAATATTACAAATGTAGACCTCATCCTCACCTGCGATTTAGAAGATGAAGACTGCTTTAAAATCGAGCTTTTGAGCAGTGAGTTAAATGAGACTCCGCTGCATCCCCTTTCCGGTCTTGTTGCTATCGCCAGTGATTTCGGTTACAAATGCGAAGAAGTTCCTTGCTTTGACTTCCGCAAGCCAAAGTCACTTCTTGGCTTCTTAAAGACGCTGATCCGCGACTATAGCCATTAAGTATCTACAGGAAACGGCAAAGCTCCGGCATCCAGTCTCCGATAAAAATTTCATCTTTGATAATTGCACGCCAGACTGGTGGAAAGAAGGCTTCCAAAAGAGTCATCACTTCCGCCCAGTCCGGCTCTTTTTTTCGCTCCCGCTTTAAGTATGCCGCCCATTTCCGCTTCATATAAGTATAATCCTTATAGTGAAGGACGGTATCCAGCCGGTCTTTTCCAAAGGCCAGCTCTCTCTTTGTTCCAACTTCAATAATCTGCTGCTCAACCTTTCTGCCATCTAACGCCTCTTTCTTTAAGATTCCATAAATTTCTTCATAGCAGGACAGGTCGTTGATTAATTCCATTTTCTCTAAAATTTCCACAAAATTCTCTGCCACAACCTGCTCATAAGGATATTGCAGAAACTTTATTACCGTATTCTTCTGTAAGAAAAATGGCAATTCTCCATGAGCAGGCTGCATCTGCTCGTCCCGAAGCTCCTGAAAACGCAGGGTAATGGGAACTTCATGCTCCTTTGATTTTGCCAGCACCTCTATCTGATAGCTTCCCGCCCTTTCTTTCTCTATCTGATAGACATACTCCGGCTTCCGGCTTAACACCTCTTTCATGAGCTGCCCTAACTGCATTTCCGTTAAATGCTCATCCTTTACCACCTGATAATAATAGGAAAGGGAAAAGACTCTCTTCCGGCGGTAATTCTCCACACCGAGGCTGCTGCCATTTCTAAGATAAAGCTTCTCTGCAAATGTTGATTTACTTATCTGATATAGAAAATACTCGGTTACTGCAGAAGGAAGCAGGTCCACAAAAGGGATTTGCAAGTCCTCACTTCTCTGCCGGATCAATGATTCTCTCAGTATGCACTCTGCCACTACAGCCACACTCCAATTCTGCTCTGAATCTTTGCCACAACCTTGCGGGCTCTGGCATATTCCATTAATTTTGCAATATCTTTCTTTGGCTCATTGATAAATGCCAGCAGCGCCTTCTTTAAATCCTCCCGCTCCAGACGTTCCTCGTACTTGAGGCAGTCACAGATAAGACGCTCTTTTTCATAAATCTTCATCTCGCCACCGGCAAAAGGAATGGCCGTTACACCAAGCTCCATGACTTCCGGCTCTGTATAATATGGTTTCACCACCGGGTATTCCATGCGGAACCTTGACTTCGAAGTATTCTTGCTGATGGCAATACTCCATTCATAAGGACGCTTCTCAATATAACCGTAATAGTAAAGGGCGCTGTCCATACATAAGATTCCATCCGGAAACAGTCCCAGAATAATTTCTTCCTGCGGCTTCTCTTCATACCCCATGGAATAATATCCACTCTTTACATGGTCAAGTATGCCGGCTTTCACCAGTCCCTGAATACTTTTATAGGTCAATCCCAAAGGATATAATTTTTCGGCTTTCACAATGCCATTATTTTCTTCTAAAAGCTTCTTTATCTCTTCAATGGTCTGCTCTTTCTGCTTCGCATTCATAGATATCGCTCCTTCGCATTTTTCTTCTAGTATAAGTTAATTTTTGCCGCTTGTCAATTTCTGTTGCAATTTGTCTTATATTTTTCAGTTTGTCGTTGTAAAAATCATTTTCTTGTCGTATAATTTATTTGGAACAATATTTAATGTCGCATATGTCTATTCGAATATACGCTTGTTTTTGATAAATGAGGTATTTATGCAAACAGAAAATACTACCCGAAAAAACCCTTCCCGGGAAACCTGCCAGAAGATTATCAAACGTATTCTGGTCACAGAAGTATTAGAAAAGGGCTGCAATGAACATTTCCGGCAAGCTTCAGATTTTATGGGATATTTCCAGTCCCTGTACCCTGCTTCCGATGCGCTGACCAAACAGGTGCAGCGTGCCATCAAGGCAATGGATATGCCCCGGGATGAGAGAGGTTACTTTATTGTAAATAAAACATCCGAGCAATTTGAGCAGGACAAAGAAATCAGCCGCCTGCTGCAATCCAGTGAAGCTTCTTTAAAAAGCCTGGAGGAATCCGAACCGGTACTGATTGAAGTACCAACCGAGCTTGCCGATTATCTGATGTATACTTTAAGTTCTTCCATCAGCTTAAAGGGACATTATGATACTATGGTAAAGGCTTATAATGGCATCATTATCTACACCAGGGAGCGCAGCCGTATCCTTTCCTACCTCCAGACTCTGTTATCCACAAATTGATGATAATTATCCAAATAGTGTGGATAACTCTGCTACGATAACAGAATAATAATGGATTTATCCACAAATTATCAGAATATAACTCGTCCTAACTTTAATGTCCAAGATAACGTAAAACGACAATATTTAAATTTAAATATTGTCGTTTCTTTTTATTCTTGTCTTTTTCAGTTGTTCTATAGCAATTTTCGAGACTATTTTCTTCTTCTGTGCCGTCTTCTCTTGCTGCGATAGTTTCTCTTTATAGTTTTGTAACGCTTATCCGGTCTGCTCTTTGAGAAATATTTGTGTCTGATAATATAGAAATTATCCGCAAATCTCCGAATCAGAAATGCTATGACCACAAGAGCTGCGACACCAAGAATTCCCAATAACACTTTCCAGATGTTTATCTGGAACTTATGCTTCGTAGTGGTCCTGGTTCCTGCTTCCGTAGAAATCTCTTCTGCTTTTACATTATCAAAAGAGAACGTATCTGCTTTTACTCCGGTGGAAACAATATCCGCACCGCCTACATCATGTCCTGCAAATGTATACCTGATATTTGCCAACACATCATCCGAAGTATTATCATAGCTTACTGCCGGCGCAGCTTCGCTGAATTCTGCACTCTTTGGCAGAACAATATTTCCCGCCGGGTCTATTTTTACAAAGGAGGAATTGGTATTGAGCATTCCTGTATCCATTTCTCCATTTTCAAGCCTTGTCTCATTCTGTGCTACATTATATAGCGAAAAGTTCTCAAAATAATAATTATACAATGCAATACTGTCTGTCCACTGCGCTGGCGACTGGGCATTCATAATGACACAGATAAGTGTCATATCGTCCTTTTCTGCAAAGGTAACCAGCGTACTGTTTGCCGCTGTGGTGTATCCGGTCTTACCACCTACACAGTATTCATATAGATACTGTCCTCTGGTTTTAAAGGCATGAATCATTTCATTATGATTCTGCAGATAGGTGATCTCATCATGCTTGTTGGTTGGTGGAATCTGATAGGTCTTTGTTGCTGTAATCGCACGGAAAGTCTCATTCTGGTAAGCCGCCTTTGCAATCAGTGCCATATCATAACAGCAGGTGTAGTGAAGGGTTGCATCCTCTCCCTCAGATAGTCCGTGTGGATTGTTAAAATGTGTATTCACACAACCTAACTCTGCCGCTTTGTCATTCATCATCTGAACGAAATTCTCAACGGTTCCGCCTACATGCTCCGCTACCGCATAGGCACATTCATTGGCAGACTCCAGCATGACTGCATAAAGGCATTCCTCCATGGTCATCTGCTCTCCCACATCCCTGGAGATTCCGGAACCATGGGTGTTATAAACCGCCTCTTTGGAAAATGTTACTGTCTCATCCAGCGAACAGTTTTCCAGTGCCAGAAGCGTGGTCATAATCTTCGTGATACTTGCCGGACAATGCTGCTCCGTGGAATTCTTATCATAAAGAACCGTTCCTGTGCTCTCTTCCATCACAATCGCATTGGGTGATTCGGTTTCCGGGTCCTGGGGCCAGTACTCTGCCGCCTTTACCTTTTGTGTGTTTATACCCAATAAGCCGACAAAACAGCACACTGCCAGTCCGAAACTTAATATTCTCTTTTTCTTTTTCATTTTCTGCTGCTCCTAAATCATTCTTACCTTTAAGTATATATCAATCCATTTCCATGGTGCAATACCTTTCCATTAATATTCACAATTCTCTTTCTTTTAAACCATAAATATGATAAATTGTTTTCGAAAGATATATATAAGTAGAAAGGATTTCATATTATGAGACTTCGCAATATCCCGGCGGCTGCGCCGGCTGTAGAAGCCAGTGACCTCTGTATCAAGGATGCCGCTTCCCATAAAGGACACTGGAATGAAATATTTGGAAATGACCACCCGATCCGCATTGAAATCGGCATGGGCAAGGGACGCTTTATCATGGACTTAGCTGCCCGGAATCCGGATATCAACTATCTTGGCATGGAACGTTACGAAAGCGTATTGTATCGCGGACTCCAGAAATTGGAAGAAAATCCACTGCCAAACTTACGCCTTCTGTGTGAAGATGCGGCACTTCTGCCGGACTTTTTCGAAAAGGGCGAGTTAGACCGCATTTATCTTAATTTCTCCGACCCATGGCCAAAGGACCGCCATGCCAAAAGAAGACTGACCTCCCGCCAGTTCTTAGAACGCTATGACAAAGTCTTAAAAGATGACGGACAGATTGAGTTTAAGACCGATAACGTAGGACTTTTTGACTTCTCCTTAGAAGAAATCGATGCTGCAGGCTGGAATCTGGACGCATTTACAAGGGATTTACACCATGATACTGCCATGAACGAAGGCAATATCATGACCGAATACGAAGAGAAATTCTCTTCCAGGGGAAATCCTATCTGCAAGCTGATTACTTCCAGAAATATTCCTTTATGACCTTTCCGATAGTGCCAGTGCACGGACACTGTCGGATGCATGACCCATGAGATGAACCATTTGCCTGAGCATCCGGAGTTGGTTTATCAGTGAAATTTTTATAAATTTTTCTTTTTTTATTGTGGCTTATCTTCTGAGGGTTTATAATACGTCGTAGCATAAATCATTGATACAATGTAAGGAGATGTATACCATGTACGAATTTACAGAAGATTGTTTGATTCATATTCCACAAATTGATGAGGAACACCGCAAATTATTCCAGATGATAAATGATGCTCTTTCCCTTGTTAAAACAACCGAGGATATTTCCGGAACTGCCCAGAGCCTGCTTCTTCATCTGAAGGATTATGCGAATACACATTTCGCCCATGAAGAGGCTTATATGGAAGAGATTCATGACCCGGAGCTTCCTCTTCAGAAAAAGGAACATGCTGAATTTGCTGAGAAAATCAATTCCTTTATTTTAGATAAGTCCTCAAAAGAGGCTGCCAGAGCATCTTTCGAAGAACTGCTTTCCTATCTGGTACGCTGGCTGTACCACCATATCTTAAGCAGTGATATGATGATTGGAAAAATGTCCGCAGTTGAAGGGACTTCCGAAGACCCATTTGCCTTTACGGACAAATACAAGACCGGCATTGACCTTGTAGATAAAGAGCACCGCCGTCTCTTTGAAATTATAAAAGAGACCAATGACCTGATTCAAAACGATCTGCTGCATGACAAATATGATGAAATTATGCGGCTTTTAGTGGAATTAAAGGATTATACACAATTTCATTTTGCTGATGAGGAAATGCTGATGGAGAAGATGCACTATCCGGAACTGGCTGCCCAGAAGCGTGCCCACACTGTTTTCGTTGAACGCCTGGTAGAAATTGACTTCTCAGAACTTGACGATATGGACAATAACCAGCAGACTTATCTTCTGGAACTGATCCAGTTCCTGCTGGGCTGGTTATCCAACCATATTATTGGTATGGATAAAAAAATTGCTGTCTATATGGACGAAATGAAAAAATAATAAACTGCAGAGCATACAGCATAAAACCGGCTTCCTGATATTAGACTTTATTCTAAATTAGAACGCCGGTTTTCTTATATAAAGTGTCTTTCTGTGACACGCTCTCCTTTTTCAAGATGAACGAAATTACAATCCCATTTTCCAGATAAAAGCTTTCTTATAATATTGCAGTCGGATGGCTCCACCGCCAGCTTCTTATTTAGAAGTTCTGCAGGTCTTTTCAGTCCATCTTTGGTTTTCTTTATATCATAGCTTTGCGTATCTATTAAAGTAATCTTCTCATAACCGCCATAGATTGTATCTAAAACTTCCATCCCCCGTTCTCTGCCATAAGCAGCAAGAACGGTACTGCACTGGCCTCCAATGGACTCCTTGTCAATTGTCCACGCTCTTGTCGCATAAAGAGAATTCTTATCCACATGATTCTCCAAAAGCTGGTGGATGCAGTCGTGGAAACATGGCATTACAAGTTCGGTATTCCAGCTCACAATCCCTTCCGTGCCCCGCCCGCACAATCCATAGGTGAGCAGGATTATATCCACATCCTGGTGCCTGTCAATCTCCTGCTGCAGCAGATTTCTTAATACAGACGGGTTTCTATGCAATCCACGTTGCAGATATACAACAGGATATGTTATATTTAATTGTTTTCTGTACTTTTCAATTTCATCCTGCTGCATTGCACAGGCAATCAGAATTTTCTTTTCCAAATGATTTCCTCTATATTTATATATTTTTCTATATCCTTTTGCATATAATATCTAAAAAAGGGTATGCCCTCATGAGATTCAAATCAAACTGCTTTTCCAGAAAGGCTTTGCTTTTTTCCTACCGTAAGCCTGCCCTGCATACTAAATTTACTACAATTCAAAGGTCTTTTAAAGAAGTAAAAAATATACTGAACAAATAAACGATATCTTCATCATTCCTTATTTACATCTACAGAACCTGCCACGGGCAGCTTCTTACGGATTTTTTATAACAAAAAAAAGCACCAACCCCATGGCTCCACGTCCACAAAATCGGTACTTTACATGCGCCACCAGGGGTTCGAACCCTGGACACCCTGATTAAGAGTCAGGTGCTCTGCCAGCTGAGCTAGTGGCGCATTGCTTAACGCAAGGACTATTATATAATAGAATTTATCGAATTGCAAGTAATTTTTTATTTTTTTTAAAAATTTTGTAAATTACATATTAGCAAATAATGCCGCAATTTCTTCCGGTGTCATCATATGATTCGGGTCAGAATTTGCCTCGATAACAGGCTCTGCTGCCGGTTCTTCCACAACCGGTTCTGACACAGGTTCCTCTTCCGTTATCGGCTCAGATTCTTCTGAAATAGCATCTTCTGTTACAACTGGTGCTTCTTCAGCTGCTGCATCAGCATTTGCAATCAAAGCTGCAATCTCTTCCGGTGTCATCATATGATTCGGATTGGAATTCATTTCCATAACCGGTTCATCAATGGTATTTACCATTTCTTCTGTAAATGCAGGTTCTTCCGGTTCTTCATCTGCAAATCCAAGTGTATCATCAAAACCAACTGGTTCTTCTGGTTCCGGTTCATTGTTTTCTTCTGCAGATCTGGTTTCTTCTGCTACTTCTTTTGTAGTCTCAGCTGCTTCGTCATTTCCGAATAAAGCATCTATATTTAATAAATCATCTTCTGCTAAATCCGGCATATCCTCTGCAGCTGTCTCCGGTTCTGTTGCCGGTTCCTCCGGCATCACTTCATTGATTGGGGCTTCCGGTTCTTCCGGCATCACTTCGTCGATTGGTGCTTTCGGTTCTTCCGGCATCACTTCGTCGATTGGTGCTTCCGGTTCTTCCGGTGTTACTTCCTCAACTGGTGCGGCTGATGATGGCTGTACCGGCGCTGCTGTATAAGCAACAGCTGGCGCACCATTTATTTTTCCAACTTCAGCTAATATGGTATTGTGGATGGATAATTCCATTTCTTTCACGAAAGCTGCCATTTCCTGCTGTTTTAGCAGAAGGTCTTTATTGGCATTCTCAACTATGATACGCTGCTGCTCTAACACGTTCTTCTCAAGATTATCCAGACGGTCGGAAAGATTAAATATCTGCTCTAATAATTTGTCGTTGGAATTCATCAATGCATCGGAATTTTCTTTGTTACGGCTTATGGTAACTTTGGCAATGGATTTCTGTGCATCTATGATGTCCTTTGTCGGTGAACCGGCTGCCTCTTCGATACGATCAAGCTGATCCGCAATATCTTCAAAAGATTTGCGGGTTACAAGATAAGAAGCTTTTTCTGACTTAAACAGATTATCATACTGTTCGTACTGGTCAATCTCTTTCTTATAATTTTTCTGGATTGCACTGGCAATCAGAATATAAATATCAGCCAGTGCTACAACTGTAAGTACAATCAATGCCACATAATTGGACGGATAGTTAATCATCACATATAATTCCCCTAAAACCAGCACTGTTAATACCAGTACAGCCGTCACAATTCTCAGATTGTAAGAATCCTTCTTTTGTTTGATGTTCTGCTTTGCTTCTTCCATTGTAAAAATCCTCCATGATTTTTTATTTTTCGCTAAATAGCAGGAGCAAACCGTAAAAACCTGCCACTATACTGGCAGTTCCCTGGATATGTCCTGCAGCCGGCTACTTACTTTCCCTGTAAGTATAATTAATTTTATTTTATCACAGGTAGAATTTTCCTTCAAGAAGCCTTTTCCAAAATAGAAATGAAAATTAAGATAGTTTGCTAGTTGATACCTTTACATATGAACTGATTTAAAAACTGATTTTTATCACATGGTCTGCCAAAAAGATAGCCCTGCAGATAATCAGCATATATTTCTTTCAGCTTTTGATACCACTCTTCTTTTTCTATACCTTCTATACATATTTTGATATCTACACTATGTACCAGTTCAACTATTTTTTTTAACAGCTCAAAATCCCTTGTTTGACTCATAGCTTTTGCTGTAAAATGATTATCCAGTTTCACATAATTAGGATTCATGTTTACAATACAATGTAGATTCGAAAAACCTGTACCAAAATCATCCAGAATAAACTGTATTTTTTTCTCTTCGAATTTCTTCCGAAGCGTATAAAAATACGGTGTCATATCCGTATATCCGCTTTCTGTCAGTTCCGCACACAGGCTCTCCGGCGGAAGATTATATTGTTCTATAGACGAAAGTATGTCCTTCCAGATATCACTTTTCATCATCTGAATATAAGATATATTTACATTAACCTTAAATCCCGGTATATACTGCCGCATTTCATGGCACATTGCCGCAGCTTCATTTAATACAAATCTTCCGGCCGGAATAATAAGCCCGGTTTCTTCCAGTAATGGTATAAATTCCACAGGCGAGATACTTTCTTTTTTTCCACCTGAATACATGGAAAACCTCATAAGCGCTTCCGCACCAATTATATTTCCCGAGGAACAATCTATAATCGGCTGATAGTATACTTCAAATCCTTCAAATTCATTTGTCACGGCACCTCGAAGTGCACTTTTTATTTTCTCTTTTTTTAAAAATAACTTATAATCTTCTTTTTCAAAAAATATACTCCGTTTCCTCCCATGGATTTTGCCTGTTTTAAAGAGAAAACCGCTATTTTACGATACTCGTCATAATATTTTAAAAGCTTCGTTGCATGAATAATTCCGGTAGATACTGTAAAAACCACCTTATATTTTTCAGAAATAATAAAATCTTCTATTTTTTTACATATTTCCTTCTGCAATAGCATAACATCATCTCTTGTATGGCTTTCCAGATCAACAATCATATACTCATCTGCAACAAGATGGTACAGCTGCTGGTTATCAGAAAGACATTCCTTGATACCGTCAGCAACACTTTTCAACACATAATTTCCATAATCTACGCCTAATGTACCATTAATCGCATTAAATCCATCAATCCCTATATGTATTAAAAATACTGACGAGCTGTCTTTTATATGGGAAGAAACAAAGGAATGCATTTCTCTTTCACCCAAAAGTCCGCTGACATTATCTGCCCACTGTATATTTCCAATTTCGTTTACACAGCCTATAAGATAATGAGGTTTTCCATCGTTATCATTGATTACCTTTCCACGGCAGTTAATCCATACCGGCATCCCTTCTTTATCAAGCCATCTGTAATGCAGATTGTGATTTTTTTCGTTTCCATCCGCAATCCGCTGTAAATGTTCCCTAATCATCGGGCGGTCTTCTTCATATACAAAATAGCGGACACTGTCGGCAGCATTATCAAATGAATTGCCCGGCATCTTAAAACGCTTCACCGCTGCCTGTGAAATGATAAGGGTATTTTTCTGTAAATCTATAATATAAAGATAGTCATCCATACATGGTGCAAATACTTCTATTAAATCTTCTGCTCCTATTTCCTTGAGCAGTCTGCGTATGTTTGTATCCATAGTATAAGTGCCTTTCTTATAAAATTTTTATACTGATAAACTTTCTATTCTGTGGTAGAAATTATAGCTGGAAATCATTATCGTATTATACTGTTTTTTCTGATTCTGCCAATTTAAATTTACGAATCATTTCACGCAGATTTTCTGATTCGCTGCTCATCTCCTGGCTGGCAGCTGCACATTCCTCAGATGTTGCAGAATTGGTCTGTACAACATCATTAATTTGTTCAATTCCTTCATTAATCTGCTGGATTTCTGTTGTCTGTGTTTCTAACGTTTCCGCAATATTTGTAACTTCTTCTGTAATTATTTTAGAGTTCTCTGCAACATCTTCCAATTGCGCCGCAGTCTGTCCTGCAATCACCATACCCTTTTCTACTGCCTTCACAGAGGTTTCAATCAACATTGCAGATTCTTTCGCTGCCTGGGCACTCTGGTCCGCTAACGAATTTACCTGATTTGCTACAACTGCAAATCCTTTTCCGGCTTCTCCTGCCCTTGCTGCTTCGATAGAAGCATTCAATGCAAGCAGATTTGTCTGGGAAGCAATTTCATTAATTGTTGCAATAATTTTGTCAATTTCTTTTGATGCTTCACTAATTTCATTCATGGAATCAACCATTTCATGCATCTTACCATTACTTTCTAAAATGGCATTTCCAAGCTCATCCACCCTTCCACTAATTTCTTTTGCAGATTTTGAATTATTTTCTACCTGTTCAAATACACCTGCAACTGTTGCTGTCAGTTCCTCTACTACTGCCGCCTGATTTGTAGCTCCATCTGCAAGATCATTAGAACTTGATGCTACCTGGTCTGCTGCATTTGAAACTTCATTGGAAACATTTTGAATTCCTCTAATCGTTTCTCCTATACTTTTTTCAAATTGCATAAAAGAATTTAAAATTCCGACAAAATCTCCCCGCCACTCTACTTCCGGTTTAACATCAAAATTTCCTGCTGCAAACAATTTCATTGCACGGTCAATATCGTCTACATAGCTTCCCAGGATACGGATTGATTTACGCATACTGTGTGCCAGTCTTCCAATCTCGTCTTCTGAACGATAATCCAGCGTACTGTGTAAATTTCCTTCTGTCAGTTCCTTTGCGACATCCTCAACTGCCCGTAAAGGTTCAAGAATTGTATCCAGGACTTTTTTACCTGTTTTCTTTGTCAGTGTCCATGCAAAAATTAAACACACTATAATACATACAATTCCTGCTGCAGCAAAAATAAATGTAGTTCTGGCAGCCCTGCTGCTCTCCTGGTCTGTTATATCATCTAATTTTATTGCGATTTCCACCGCTTTATTTAATGCAGGTGTGCAATCATTCATGATTTCATCAACTGCTTCTTCCTTATCACCACTTTTAATTTCTTCTATAATGGAATAACCAATATTTCCCCAATCCGAAAGGGCTGATGAATATTCCTCATAATCTGAGTCAGGAATAATTCCGGTTCCCTTTAAATTTTTCAGTTCAGAATCAACTTCTTTCAGCAGCTTTTCTACTGTTTTCTCATAACCGGCATATGAAGAAGTATCATCATCTAATGCCATTTCCCTGATATTTCTTGCTGCCGCATTCACATTAATTCTACATATTTTTACTGCCTGATCTGCTACAGTAACATTTTCTATATAATGTACCATATTAGCAAATAAAACACCTATGACCACTATAGAAAGCAAGCCTGAAATTAACATCATAATAATGACTTTTCTGTAGCCATAGTTTATCCTTTCCTGCAGATGCATGTTTTCTAATTTCCCTTTCATTTTATCTTTTTGTGAAAACATTGATTCTTATTTCCTTTCTCT
>NZ_QTVB01000047.1:0-14538 GCF_003435965.1 Roseburia sp. AF42-8 | reverse complement strand
CAATACCCACTTCGATAATCATAACACCTGCAAAATAATAAGTGCCATTGGAAATAATCTCACTAATATCCATATTCCAGTCCATATTTCCATTGTAATATAACTCACTATCATTCCTCCATAACTTCAAATTTGCCGAAATATCTTTCTAACTTTCCCTATTTTACAGGATTTTCAGCCCATTCATTAGTGAAATGATATGTATTTTCCCTTATTTTTGCCCTTATGAGATAATCGTAAGGGAAATAAGGGAAAGTTTTATTTAGTCGTTGCCTGCCACTTTATCAAGTAACTTTGCGGATTCCCGCTTGGCTTTTCTTGTGGAATGGGCGTAGACATTCATTGTGGTACTGACATCTGAGTGTCCTAACAGTTCCTGTACATCTTTCGGAGCTGCTCCATTTGCCAGAAGGTTGCTTGTGTAGGTGTGTCGCAACTGGTGAAAATGAAATCCTTCAAATCCATCCAGTTTCTGAGCAATCTTCCTGCAAACAATTCCTAACGTGCTTGGCAGTTCCAAACTTCCATCCGGTCTTAAGCAGACAAAGGATATTTCCTTATAATCTTCTGGAACATTCTCTGTTCCGTCCAGATGATAGAACTCATAGTAAACTCTGTTTTTGTCTTTTACTTCTCTGTAGTAGTTTTTGTGGTAAAGTTCTCCGTACTGCATTCGGTTTTTAAGTTGTTCCTTTCGGGCATTGCGAAGAATCTCTGCCAGTGTATCTCCAAAATCAACAATCCTTACCTTTTTTCGTTTGGTTGGTCCGATGATATTCTTGTGCCTTGAACCATCATATCGGATACTGCGTCTGATCGTAAGGCACTGTTCTTCAAGATTTACATCCTGCCATGCCAGACCACAGGCTTCACCGATACGAAGTCCTGCATAATAAGCTATCTGGATTGGAAGTATTGCCGGTGGATTGTAATCCTGTAGAAATTCAATCAGTCTTTCATAATCCTCTCGTGGAATTGGCTGTATATCGCCATCCATGTCATCATCAGAAAACAGGTCAACCTCATCCGTCTGGTATTTCAGCTTAATATACTGCATCGGATTGAAAGTGATATATTGCTTTGGTGATACTGCAAACCGGAATGACTGCTGTAATACTGCCGAGAAAGAACGAATGTAATCTTTGCTGTAACCTTTTCTTTCTGAACCATCTGGATAAGTGCCACCAAAGGAAAGCAGATCGAAGAAGGCTTGTAAATGCTCAGATGTTACATTTTTCAACTTTCTCTCTGAAATTGGATGCTTCTTGATGTTGGTAATAGCACCAAGGTAATTCTGGACTGTCCCATTACTGAGAGTACCGGTCTTTAATTCTTCCTCTGCCCATATATCAAGTAATTCTCCAACTGTAATATTTTCCGACTTTGCAATGAATTTCTTGCTTTCGTAATCGTCCATTGCCTGACGGAGCAGTTTTTCCGTTTCACTTTTGCTTTCTGTTCCAGCGTATTCTTTCTGAACCAGATTGCCGCTTGCATCTTCTACATAGAAGCGGTAGTACCATTTCTTTCCTTTTTTTCTTACAGATCCTTTTGCCATAATCGTGTGTCTCCTTTCGATATCAGACAATCGGAACTGATGAAATGCTTCTTGCGTGTAGGCATCTTATGGACAAGTCCATAAGCCAATTCGCCGCTCGTCAAATCTGTAAACAGCCTGACTTGCTCGTGCTCATTGTATCATAACTCCGGTTGTCGTTCTATACCGAATCGGAATCCTCATACAAAACTTC
The DNA here is from genome assembly GCF_003435965.1 of Roseburia sp. AF42-8. Classification (NCBI taxonomy): domain Bacteria; kingdom Bacillati; phylum Bacillota; class Clostridia; order Lachnospirales; family Lachnospiraceae; genus Roseburia; species Roseburia sp. AF42-8. The sequence goes on along the minus strand of NZ_QTVB01000047.1, from coordinate 12,787 downwards.
TGATAAAAGATTTTCAAGCCTTTGTTCTGCCATTTCCGGTTTCTTGGAATAGAGCCTTACAATATCTGCCATATCATTAAAGGCATTAACGGTATGGGTGATCTCCCGGAGAAACATAATCTCGTTATATTCATCATTCGATTCAAATCCCATTGCCTTTGCAATATCCGCTTCATTCGTGTTGCCCTTGTAATTCTTGCAGGCAAACTGGAATGATTCAAGAAACAGGTTATATTGCTTTAACATCAACAGCAGTAAATCTTTGGAAAAAGCATCTTCCTTTTTACTAAGGTCGAGAGGTAACTGTTTGAGAATATCGCCCATTGCATCACGAATCTGTAATTCTTTCTTATCCGTAATATCGGTTTCGTATTCATCGGTTTCCCCCTTGAGCCATTCAATAGATACATGAAGTGCTTCCGAAAGACCTTCCAGCACCATCTTTTTGGTATTGTCAATCGAACCATTCTCATAACGCAGGATTGTGGAAGCGGTAACTCCCATCTTCTCTGCAACATAAGGCTGTGTCAGATTTAATTCCAGACGACGCTGTTTTGCCCTGCTACCTATCAGCTTGCGTAGTTCTTTATCTTTCATGCTGATTGCCTCCTTTTTCGGTATGTATGAATTATAGCATGTACCTCACATAATTGCAATATGCAATATAATAATTATTTTTAAAATTTCATAACGCTTGACAACACAATATAAAACCGCTATACTAACAGCACAACAAAAATTGCATAATGCAATTTATAAGGAGGTGACAAGATGACGGAAAGAAAGATTGCATTATCCATCGAGGAAGCAGCCGACTATACAGGAATTGGCAGAAACACTTTGAGAAAGCTGGTTGAATGGAAGAAGCTTCCGGTATTAAAGGTCGGAAGAAAAGTCCTTATTAAAACTGACATTCTGGAAAAGTTCATGGAAGCCAACGAGGGGCGTGATCTGAGGGATAAAGGAAATGTAAAAGCTGTCACAAGAAATGTGGCAACTTAAAAAGGCGGCTTCCTAAGAAACCGCCAAAGGTTCTATCAGACCGAAGCCATGATATACCTACACGCAAGAGGATTATACCATGTGCTTCTCCTGATATGCAACCGGGAACTGTTGTTTATCGGAAAAAGAAAGGATGAAGACGATATGGCGAAATCAACAAAGACTTATGAAGAAAGAATACGTGCATTAGAGAAAAAGGAACAGGAAAGCATTGAAGCTACAAAAAAGCTCATTGCACAGCGGAAGGAACTGGAAAAGCGAAAGAAAGCAGAGGAAAGTAAAAAACGAACCCATAGGCTCTGTCAGATTGGTGGCGCAGTGGAATCGGTTCTTGGCTGTCCGATTGAGGAGGAAGATTTACCAAAGTTGATAGGCTTCTTAAAAAGGCAGGAAACAAACGGAAAGTTTTTCTCAAAGGCGATGCAGAAAGAGCCACTTACAGATATGGAGGAAGTGTAATGGCGGAGGGAGTGGTTTTTCCATTCCCTTCATTGCCTTTGAATGAAGGGCGCACTTATGGACAACCAGAGGTCGTCCTTATAAGTTTGCCACAAGTGGCAACCGGTCTGCGCTTACGCTTGCCGGGCTCGTTCCGTCGGCGGGGCTTTCAGCCAGACCTGCTCATGCCGCAGGGGGCACTCTTGCGCAGAGGGCGTTCCGACAGCTTCACTTCTGCCAAACCAGAAGAAGATGCTGTCGGAAATCAATGCCGGATACGGCAGAAAGGGGGAATCGTATCATGGCGATATTTCACTTTACAGTAAAGATTGTCGGGCGCAGTAAAGGAAAATCTGTCATATCCGCATCGGCATATCTTAATGGAGATGTGATGAAGAATGAGGAAACAGGCAGAATCAGTTACTATACTTCCAAAAAGGAAGTCGTCTACACCAGTCTGATGATGTGCGAAAATGCACCTCCTGAATGGCTGCATGTACCGGAAGAAAATATAAAAAGGTTTCAACAGTCTATCCGTTATAAAAGAGCGGATGATAAAGATGCCGCACTGGAAAAGTTTAAAATCACATTTCAGAAACAGCGTCTATGGAATGAGGTATTGAAGATAGAAAAAAATGCAGATGCACAGCTTGGACGCTCATTTGAATTTTCCCTGCCGAAAGAATGGAGCAGACAGGAACAGATTGATTATACAACCGAATATATTCAAAAGACTTTCGTGGATAAGGGAATGTGTGTCGACTGGAGCATACACGATAAGGGCGATGGAAACCCACATGTGCATTTACTTGTAACCATGCGACCATTCAATCTGGATCATTCATGGGGCAGCAAAGAAGTCAAGGACTGGGATTTTGCCAGAGATACTGACGGAAATATCGTGGTTGATGAATCCCACCCGGACTGGTGGCAGGATAAGAAAAATCCTGACCGGCATGGAATCCGCATTCCGGTACTTGATGAAAACGGAGTACAGAAAGTCGGGGCAAGAAACCGAAAACAATGGAAACGGGTTCTGACCGATGCTACCGGCTGGAATAATCCAAAGAATTGTGAGTTATGGCGAAGCGAATGGGCTGGGATGTGTAACCGGCATTTATCCATAGACAATCAGATTGACCACCGCTCTTATGAAAGACAGGGCAAATTAAAAATCCCTACGATTCATGAGGGTGCGGATGCAAGAAAGATTGAGGAAAAATATCTCACCGGACAGATATGGAATGGTTCATGGAAGGTAGAGGAAAACCAGATGATTAAAAAACAAAATGCACTATTGCAAAAGGTAATTGAAACCTTTGGTAAGGTATCCGGTGCATTGTCGATGTGGAGGGAGTGGTTGAATGACATTAGAAGAAAGCAAAGAAGTAATTCCCATGATGGAAGCAATGATTACACAGATAGAGGAACAGCAGAATATCATGGCAGAGATGCTTCAGGAAATACAGGAAAAGGACGAGAAGCTGATGTGCTTTCAGGAGCAGGAAGAACGATTGCAGCAATTAGAGAGCGAATTATCAGAACTGCTTCAAATCTTGCCGGATACAGAAGAACTGTTGATACTTCTGGAAGAAAAGACAGACCAGATACAGAAGCTTACAGACGAAAATCAGCAATGGCAGGAATTGGCACAGAAATTAAACAGCGAGAACCGGCTATTGCAGAAACAGAACAGCGAATTACTGAACTTGAACAGCAATTAGAGAAAGGAAGGTCGATTGATGAACGAATTAAGAAACTCAAAGAGCGACGATCAACTGGAAGAGTTGCTTCTGCTGACAGAGCAGATGCAGGAAGAACTCGACCAGAAAGACAGGACTATCCGGGAACTGAAAATGCAGCTCGACGAATCGCTGACCTTGAACGAGAGGTTAAACAGCGAGAACAGAGCAGGGAACATTCAAGCCTTAAAGAACGACTTGAGGAAAACAAAAGAATTGTTGCAGAGAGAGAAAGAGAAAACGCACGCTGCCGAAATCATGACAGAGGAATGTCAAGATAAGCTAAGGCAGGCAGAACAGGAACGGGACTATGCACTCTCTCATCAGAAAAAAGTAGAGATACCGGTTGAAAAGCCAGTACTCTATCAAAAGTGTGGGAACTGTAACCTGACAGCTTATCTGAAAGCCAAGGAAAAGTATGATACGCAGAGAGAAAAACTGGCAGGCAGATATAAAACAAAAACAGCCATGTATGAAGCATTGATGTTTCTGCTGATATGGTATTCCGTATCAACTACTCTTTTTCAGATGATACGGTCAAAAATATTTATTTCTGATTGCGTGGTATTCTTTGATACAATCGCCACTTTTATACAGACCATTGCAGGGTGGATTATACTGACAGGAAAGAACATGGCACAGATTAGTAATGGAATATCCAATCCTGTCGTTGCCGGAATTGTATATTGGCTGATAAGAATACTGATCTGCGGTGGATGTTTGGTGGGTGCTGGAATACTTGTAGCATTTATAGAGATAAAGATTGCAGAGTTATATAAGAAGTGCTGTTGGGATATGATTACCATAATGGTAATACTTATAAGCATGGCAACAGCTATCTACTTTGGGAAGTGGATAAAGACAACATTGCCAATCAATCTGCTATTTCTCTTATTATTCGTGCAACTGGTATATGTTGGAATCAGGTGGTATGTAAAGGGATGGCGAGAAACAAGGGGATATCATTAAAACAAAAATACCGATATTTTATTGGTACTATATGTCTTTACTTTCGTGCTAATATATATTATCATATTAGCACGAAAGGAGAAAGCATATGACTCAGTTTGAAAAATTAGATTTGTTGTTGCGTGAATGTGGAGGGACAATTCAGACATTTCAAGTTCTAAATAATGGAATTAGTAAGTCTGTGTTTTATGCATATGTGAAGGAACGAGGATTAGAACAAGCTGCTCATGGTGTGTATGTATCGCCGGATACGTGGACAGATGCAATGTACCTTTTGCATTTACGTTGTGGTCAAGCTGTATTTTCTCATGAAACTGCATTGTTTTTTCATGATTTAACGGACAGAGAGCCTTTGAAATACACCATAACAGTAAGAACTGGATATAATCCAAGTCGTTTGCAGGAAGACGGTTTTCAAGTGTACACAGTAAAAAAGGATTTACATGAAATAGGAATCATAGCTATGCAGACATCATTCGGACATTCCGTTCCCGTTTATGACATGGAGAGAACAATTTGTGATCTGCTTCGTAGCAGAAAAAATGTTGAAATGCAGGTCTTTCAAGACGCATTGAAACAATATGCAAAACGTAAGGATAAAAACTTACGGATGCTTATGAAATACGCAGCTATGTTTCATGTTGAAAACATACTTAGACCATATTTGGAGGTGTTACTTTAGATGATAACAACGGCAAGACAATTAAAGGATTTAATTCGTAATATGTCAAAGAAAAAATCCGCAGATGCACAGATTTTGATGCGGAATTATATGATGGAACGTTTTTTAGAACGAATTTCTTTATCAGAGTATAAAAACCAGTTTATATTAAAAGGTGGAATGCTTGTGGCGGCAATGGTTGGTCTGGATGCCAGAGCTACTATGGATCTGGATGCTACCATAAAAGGCACTAATGTTAGTGTGGAGGATGTAGAAATGATTATATCCCAAATTATATCAATTCCACTGGACGATGGTGTTTCATTTCGGGTCAAACGGATATCGGAAATCATGGAAGAAGCAGATTATCCTGGTGTTCGTGTAAGCATGGAAACGAAATTTGATGGTGTAATCACACCATTAAAGATTGATATTTCTACAGGGGATGTAATTACACCAAGAGAAATCAAGTACAAATTTAATCTTATGCTTGAAGACCGCACTATTGAGGTATGGGCATATAATCTGGAAACGGTATTGGCTGAAAAATTGGAAACTGTTGTTAGTCGAAACGTTACAAATACACGAATGAGAGATTTTTATGATATTTATATTTTACAAAAGTTGTATGGAGAACAACTCCAAAAACAAGTTTTATGGACTGCACTTGTGGCTACAGCCAAAAAAAGGGGAACATTAGACCTGATAGAAGCTGAGGATATAAGAGAAATATTTGATGAAATTGAATCAAGTCCGGTTATGGAGACCTTATGGAAAACATATCAAAAAAATTATTCTTATGCTGCTGATATTTCATGGCATGCAATTGTGAAGTCAATCTGTGCATTATATGGAAGTATATTGGAGAATATGTATGACACATAAAAAACTGATATGTAAATTACGTTAGCATTTTGAGTTGCCTAAATTCGAAAGTTAGGAAAATCTTAATAATTTCTCAGGCAATCCATTGTGAATTTAGATGTTGTATTTGCTATACTTAATTGGAAATATGAGCAAAGGAGTTGAAAATATGTCTGAAAAGATATTGATTATAGATGACGAGCAAGATATAGCGGATCTGTTGGAGGTCTACTTGAAAAACGAAAATTACGTCGTTTATAAATTTTACTGCGCAACGGATGCCATGTCGTGTATTGAAAGCGGCGACATTGATCTTGCCATTCTGGATATTATGCTCCCGGATATGAACGGCTTTTCACTTTGCCAGCTTATCCGAAAGAAATACACTTATCCAATCATAATGCTAACGGCTAAAATTGAGGAAACGGATAAAATAACGGGGCTGACATTTGCTGGGGTTAGATAGCGATACTTTTTACATCTACCATGTTGCGGCGGTCATGGTTGACAACTTGCGTCGGCTCCTGCTCGGTATCAACCTGTCCGACAAAGCTATAATGGATTTCGATTTTCCGGGTGTTGGTTTCCCGGTCTAATTCATGTATCAAAATACGGTCGATAAACTCATGGACGTTTTCATAGGTCAATTCCTGTATGTCGCTGTATTTCCCGACAATCTGAATAAACCTTGATATATCCCTTTTTCGCTCGGTAACGGTTGCGATCTGCTGTTGTAACTCGTCTATCCTTGCGGCAAGGGATTTCTTTTCGTCCTCATAGCCGGAAGTTAGAAACACAAACCGTTCATCTGTCAGTCTGCCTAATGCGTTGTCCTCATACAGCTTGCGGAAAAGCGTGTCAAGTTCGGTCATACGCGCCTGTGCTTTGAAAAGTTCCTTTTGCTGCTGCGCTAATGCCTTTCTCGCTTCCATGTCGCCGTACTCGGTAGCTTTACAGATAAAGTCCTGTTCGTGTTCCTTAACATACCGCAAAACCCGCCGCATATCTTCCAGCACTAAATCAAGAAGTACGTTTTTGCGGATATAATGAGAGGTACACTCGCTGCCTGTCCTTGCCCTGTTGCGCCATGCGCCGCAAGAATAGGAAAACTTGCGCGGCTCGATATTTACGCCCTGTTGGTAATACATCTTATGTCTGCAACCAGCGCAAAACAGCAAGCCGGAAAAAATATCAATCTCCGCTGCTTTTGTCGGGCGGTGGCGGGTAGCAATCCGCTTTTGCGCAAGTTCAAAGGTTTCCTCGTCAACAAGCGGCTCATGGGTGTTTGGGAAGAAATAGCGTTGTTCTTCTTCGTTCTTCCGGGTCTTTTTCGACTTGTAGGATACCTTGTGAGTTTTCGCGGTTATGGTATGCCCTAAATATTCCTGCCTTGCTAATATGTCATAGAGCGTTTTGTCCGGCCAAGTATAGGGGGCGATCATTGCCCGCTGATACCGCGCCTGTCCTGTACGCTGATAGCGCAACGCTCCAATCGTCAAGACTTTGTTTTCCGCAAGCCATTTTTGGATTTCGCACATACGCACGCCGCTAACAAACATAGCGAAAACCTGTTTGACAATCGGCGCGGTTTCCGGGTCGGGTATAAGGTGGTGGCGGTTGTTCGGGTCTGGGATATAGCCGTATGGATATTCCCCGTTGACGCGCTCGCCTTTTTGCGCCTGTGCCTGTTTAACTGCGCGGATTTTCTTGCTTGTGTCGCGGGCGTAAAACTCGTTAAACCAGTTCCGCAAGGGGGTAAACTCGTTATCCTCCCGCGCTGTGTCAACTCCGTCGTTGATCGCGATATAGCGTACTCCGTTTTCGGGAAATACAATCTCTATGAGTTCGCCCGTTTTCAGATAGTTTCTGCCAAGACGGGAAAGGTCTTTGGTAATGACCGTCGCCACTCGTCCGGCTTCCACTTCCTGCAACATCGCTTGCAGCCCCTCGCGCTCAAAACTCACGCCGGAAAATCCGTCGTCCACAAAAAACTTTGTGTTCAAAAAATGGTGTTCGTCCGCATAGCGTTGAAGTATCATTTTTTGGTGCTGTATGCTTCCGCTTTCTCCGGCTTGCATATCCTCTTGACTTAAACGGCAGTAAAGGGCGGTGATTTTATTCGACTGTAACATTAGTCCTCCTTTCCGACAGCCGAATAAACAGGTATAATGTGTTGCTATCATTATACCATATCCCGCCGCCTAATGCACTACTCGGACGCTAAAAATCCCGGATTTCCGGGCTTTTTCTGCAAATCCTTTACAATGAGTTTCTCAATCTTTTTATGGATTGTATCGGTTGCCTTTTCACTCGGCAACGCTTGAACAAGATAGGTGATTTTCCCTATTTTGCGTTCGGTTGTAATTGTCTGTTTTTTATCCATTAGAAAAACCTCCTTTTCCTGTATGGATAAACTATATTCGTCAAAAGGCAAAAACGGGCGGTTGTTAGCTGCAACCTCACGGGAGTTTCACCCCGGCCCATGCTTATGGGTGCGCCGCGCAATACTTTGAGGGTGTTCAACGCGGGAGTATCATTGTGCCGCCTTGTATGTCGTCGCCCACAAGCTGCTAAACCTGTTTTACGGCGCGGTAGTTCTCGCTCGGCTTTTCCCCTATGGGGAAAAGCTGTCATGGCGTACCCGCCGACTGGCTCGGTACAGACGGAATGTACCCGTTTGCCTGTTATGCTGCGCACCAAAGGCCGCTTTCTTTGTCAAAGAACAATAGGCTTTGTCGGCCTGCAAAAGCACATCAACAGCGGATATGCTTTTGCGGAACGACAAATAGCCCATAACGGGAAGCGTGGAAAGGGGACACGCTCCCCGCATGGGCTAAAAGATTATCCTACATGAAAAGCAAGGGTGCGGGTAATAAGGCGCACTTGCAGCCTGTTACGCATTTCCTCGTCCACATAGGAATAGGTATTGCCCGCGTCGTCTTTCAGCGTGCGGGTACAAAGTTTCGCTATGTAACCCTCGTAGTGCTTCAAGATCGCGCACATGGCGGTTGTGTCGCCGTTTGCCGCTGCGGAAATGACAGGGAACGGCAACAGATTTTCAGACTTCCTAACGGTATTCATCATCTGCTTTTCCCTCCAAATACTGTTTGATTTTCGCAAGCGCGGATTTCCTGTGCCGGAAAACCGTCGTGCGTACAACATTCAGCAGTTCGCCAATTTCCGCGTCGCTCATATCCAAGAAGTAGGACAAAAGGATAATGTCGCGTTTCCTTTCGGGCAAAGCGTTAAGGGCTTCGGCAAGCAGTTCATTTTTGACGAGTACATCAAAGCCGGACACTTGAAAACGGAAATAATCGCTTTCGTATTCGTCCGTTGTGAAAAGCTGCGCGAGTTCGCTTTCGCTCAAATCCGAAAAAGTAACTTCGCGTGCTGCGCGTTTCGCAAGAGTGCGGCGGTGGCTTTTCGCTTCGCCGACCAAAGTTTTCTTTGCTAATGCGTCGTACTGATGTTGTATTCTTTCCTTGTCGGAAGAAGATAGCTCCATAGAGTTCACCTCCTTCCCGCGTGGAGTAGAGGACGGGAGTTAAGGGCTTGTCCTCTCTGCCCCTTTCGCTCCGTACCCGTTCGGGAGATGGCTCTTGAGTGCGCTTTTCAGAAAAAAGTTGAAAAAAGCAAAATGCGCCCGTCCGCAAGACGCGGACGGGCGCAAAGGAAATGTAAGCAGTAGCTAAATGTATTGACAGTTCACATTCATAGCCGGAATATCCCGCTTGCGGAGCATAGCTTTTTTTGACCGCAAAGCATTAGGCGGGTTACAGTAAATAAAAATGGACACGGCGATACCTCCCCGATACCGCCGTATCCTTAAAAAAGGGCGACTTTAATACACTACCCGCAATCCATTCTATAATAGGGAACAGCGGCTTTTGCGCAATATTAAATAAAAAGCCGATAACACATAGGTTTTTTGACCTAATGCGTTATCGGCTCTGCGTCTATGCGTCTGGCACTTTTAATCATTTTTTTTTGAATTTATTATATGTGTTAGCTAACTGTCCACAAGCCGCGTTAATCTCTCTGCCATGAGAAACTCTCATAGTAACTTCAAGTCCTGCTTGCTCTAATTGATGTTTGAATGCAACTATTTCCCGTTTCTGTGGTGCTTTAATTCTTGAATTGCTTGTTGGGTTGTATTGTAACACGTTAATCATAACTTTTTTGCCCCGAAACCATTTTGCAAGTTGTCTTACATCTGAGGGCCGGTCATTTATACCCGGTAAAAGCAAATACGCAAAGACAATTTTGCGATTATGCCTTTCAGAATAGGATAAGGCTTGCTTAACAACATCTTCAATAGCATATATGCGCATGTGAGGAATAATACGATTTCTTGCAGATTGTGTTGCTGCGTGTAAAGATATTGTCAACTGAATTTTAAGATGTTCCTCGCGCAATTTTTTTAATTGATCGACCGGACCAACTGTTGATATGGTAATGCCGTCGGTTGGAAAGTTGAGCCCATATCTATCTCGGAGAATATGGATTGCTTTTATCAAGTTGTCATAATTGAATAAAGGCTCTCCCATACCCATAAAAACGATACGGTTTACTTTTCGACGCAACAATATAATCTGTTGTACGATTTCTGACGATGTTAGATTACGAACAAAGCCATTTCGCCCGGACTCACAAAAAATACAACCAACAGGACAACCGACTTGTGTGCTCACGCAAACAGTTCCACCATCTCGCCGCTTGATAAAAACCGTTTCAATGTATTTGTTGTCTTTCAGTTCGTAAACATACTTTTCAGTATCACTGCTTTTGCAAATATTTTTTACCAACATTGATAGATTTTTTTTGCGTGGTAATTGCTTATATAATTCTTCATATAAGGCTTTTGCTTCATTCTCGCCAATAACTTCCGACATTTCTTTGTAAGTAAATCCGTATGGATCATTCCGTACTTCCGCAGGCGTATATTTAGGTAAACGTTTCATTTTTATATCCTTTCTTCTAAATAATAAAAGTTTGTTTTTCTGTATTTTTGATTACAATCTCTAATTTTTCTACATCAATGATATGCGTCAATTTGCATTTAGGGCAGAAAAGAGGAAAATCTTTTAATACAGTATTATGAAATACTTGAACTCTCGTCTTTCCGTTACAAATCGGACATTTTATCCAATATTTTTTAAGCATTATATTTCACTCGTCCTTTTTACACAAAAAAATGCAGGTCAATCCTCAACATGAGCATTGACCTGCATTTATAATGCACAGAGCAGTACAACAAAACTAAGGCATAGCTTGCACTATGTCTATACTATATCTATACGTCGTTAGTTTTTTGTATAGCATCCGCAAAATAAGCATGACAAAAAAGCCCATGTTGAAAATGGGAAAATCCTTTTTTTCAATGCTTATCTAATACGCATGCTATGCAACATAAACGCCACCTCCTTTTACATAAATTTTATTTTATCAGAAAATCAGTCTACTGTCAATACACAACAGGAAGTATTTAACCTAATGATATGAATTGTGTGGACATATCCAAAAAGAAAGGTGAACTGTAAAATGTAACAGGGTGAATGAAAATGGCAAAAAGACCCGTACCATTGTACGACTTTAAGGCTTTCGGGGCAGCTATAAAAGCCGCGAGAAATGAATACGGCGAGAGCCGCAAAAAGGTAAGCGACGAGTTATATATTTCCCCGCGCTACCTTGCGAATATCGAGAACAAGGGACAACAGCCGAGTTTACAGGTATTCTATGACCTTGTAACCCGGTATCATATTTCGGTAGATCAATTTTTCTTCCCGAACAGCAATGCGGAGAAATCCACCGGGCGGCGGCAGCTTGACGCGCTGCTGGACGGTATGAGCGATAAAGGCATACGGATTGTAACCGCAACAGCAAGGGAGATAACGGAAGTCGAAAAAGCAGAGGATTAACCTCACAATATGAGAAATCGGGAGATTGCAGCGCATGGCGGCTGCAATCTTTTTTTGCGTCCAAAATCAAAGGAACGCGCAACAAATACCGCCTTTCGGTGGGGGTATGGAGTAGATAGCAAGCACAGCAAACGAGTACCCGTTTGCGGAAAATGCTTGTTGGATAATCCCAAACCCTTATACCGAAAGGCGGTGCGGAAATGGAAAACCGAAAGAGAAATATACAGATGAAGTTTTACGTTACGGAAGAAGAAAAGCGGCTGATCGACGAGAAGATGAAGCAGCTTCCCATAAAGCAGTATGGGGCATACTTCCGTAAAATGGCGATAGACGGGTATATTCTTGTCGTTGACCGAAGCGACACAAAAGCATATATCCGGGAACTGCAAGCGGTGAGCCGGAACATCAACCAAATTGCAAAACGCGCCAATGCGACGGGGACGGTTTACAGGCAGGATATAGAGGACATTAAAAAGGCGGTGGACGAGATATGGCGGTTACAAAGACGCACCCTATTAAATCAACCTTAAAGGCTGCGATAGACTATATCTTAAATCCCGAAAAGACAGACGGGAAGCTGCTTGCGTCCTCTTTCGGCTGCGGGCTGGAAACCGCCGATATTGAGTTTGCATGGACGCGGGAAGCTGCCGGAGATCGCGGCACACATTTAGGGCGGCACTTGATACAATCCTTTGCGGTGGGAGAACAGTCAATGCGGAGCATATAGCCAACAGAGGTGTAAACATCAATACTGTTGCGCTTGGGATTGTATTCTGCAAATATTGTTCTCATCGTATTAAATCTCCTTATCGTTAAATCAATCATTTGTTGCAAAAATCAGAAGCATTTCAATCAGTTCACAATGTCACTTTTATTTTGTGTTATACTGTTTTATATAATTTTCTTGCCCTTGTTTTTGCCCTTATCAGAGTTCGTAAACACTGGTGGGACGATATAACGCAAGGGAAACAATAAGGGAAAGCTCACCTGCGATAAACTTTGTGTTTTCAAGGGATTGAGAGATATTTGATAATAAAATATAACAGTTATTAAATCCCTTGGAATATATGAAATCTCAATTCAAATTTGTATAACAGTAGTCTAACACACGTTGTTTAAAAATACTACAGCCAAGCCAATGTCTGTAATTTGCCCTAAAATTTCATTTTATGGAATTTGGACTACTTGATTTT
>NZ_QTVB01000046.1:0-14569 GCF_003435965.1 Roseburia sp. AF42-8 | reverse complement strand
CTTCGCAGCCATAATTTTATAAAATCTTCATATATGACAGAACCTGATATTTTTACTATTTTTCAAAATTTGCAACCAATATTTGACAGTCTCCCTATTAAATGCTAAACTTTCAATGTAATTTATTAGATTTTTATAAACCAAGGAGGACATGAAAATGGGTGTCGCAGCATTAGTTTTAGGAATTATTTCCATCGTTGTTGACGTAGTTACAGTAGGTGTTTATGGCTGGATCGGAGCAATCTTAGGTCTTATCGGTACTATCTTAGGCGCTGTTGGACATAAGAATCAGGCTAAATGTGCTACCGGCGGACTTGTATGTTCTATCATCGGATTAGTATTAGGCTTACTGCTTTACATCGCATGTGTTGCATGTGTTGCATCTGTTGCAAGCGCATTCTAATATTTGTTTTTTGAAAGGATACATGGAAAAAGATGGCACTTTATCTGAATATTCTGGGATTTCATATCCCATCTTATGGATTTATGATCACACTTGGAGTGATTACGGCAAATCTTTTTGCCCTGTATCCGCTCAGAAAATATAAGCTTAACTTCGATGATATGCTTATATTAGAAGCTTACACATTACTTGGCGCCTTCTTAGGCGCCAAGCTTTTGTATCTATTCATTTCTTACCGGGACATTGACTGGTCCCGTATGTTAGAACCCCAGTATTTTAATTACATTATGCAGAGTGGCTTTGTATTTTATGGCGGACTGATTGGAGGACTGCTTCTTTTTCTGCTGGCCGGAAAAATACATCATATTGACTGGAAGCCTTTTATCATTCACCTGATTTATCTGATTCCATGGATTCACGGTTTCGGACGTATCGGATGTTTTCTTGCCGGCTGCTGTTATGGAATTCCATATGATGGACCTTTTGCAGTACAGTTCCCGGAGCATTCCATTGCGCCATCTGATACTACGCTGTTTCCAGTTCAGCTGGTGGAAGCAATCTGTCTTCTGATTCTTGCTGTCGTACTTGCAATACTGGATTTAAAGAAATCTTATCCGCACACGATTGCCATATATTTTATTGTCTATGGTATTCTGCGGTTTCTGTTAGAATATGTCCGCTATGATGCCGTCCGCGGTCATCTCTTTGCCTTATCCACCTCCCAGTGGATCAGCATTGGATTTGTAGTTGGAACCATATGCTATCTTATCAGAACTTCTGTTTCCAGAAAAAAGGCATAAGTTTGGCTTCTCTTTATTGACAGACTACAGTAAAAACATAAAAATCCTGCAACATGACAGGTATTTCTGATACCTTCATACTGCAGGATTTTTTATACATATAAGGAAAAGCTTGCATGCATTCCCTGTTATTTATAACACTTCTTTATAACAGTTCTTTCAATATCTTATTTACCATTCCAGGATTTGCTTTGCCCTTCATGGCTTTCATGGTCTGACCTACCAAGAAACCGATTGCCTTTTCTTTCCCATTGCGGTAATCTTCTACCGACTGAGGATTTTCTTCAATGACTTTTGCAATAGTATCCCGTAATGCACCTTCGTCATTTACGGTCTTAAGTCCATTCTCTTCCACATATTTATCCGGATTAATATCCTTAGCAAAAATCTCTTCAAAAACTTCTTTTGCTACATTGCCATTGATGGTTCCGGCATCGGTAAGTTCGATTAATTTTGCCAGATTCTCCGGTGAAAATGCAATATCCTCCGGGTCTTTGTTCTGCTCCTTTAAGATACGCATGGTTTCGCCCATCAGCCAGTTGGATACTTTCTTTGGCTTATTACAGATTGCTGTGGTTGCTTCAAATACATCTGCCATCTTCTTTGCAGAAGTCAAAATATTAGCATCATATTCCGGAAGGCCGAATTCATCCTGATAACGCTGACGTTTTGCTTCTCTTAATTCCGGCTGGCTGTCTTTTATGCGTTGTAACCATTCATCACTGATGACGATTGGAACCAAATCCGGTTCCGGAAAATAACGGTAATCCTGTGCATCCTCTTTGGAACGCATGGCATAGGAATATCCCTGGTCATCATTCCATCGTCTGGTCTCCTGAACCACCTTTTCGCCAGACTCAATCAAATCAATCTGTCTTGCTGTCTCTGCTTCAATGGCTCTTGCAATTGCTTTAAAGGAACCGATATTTTTCATCTCGGTACGGGTACCAAATTCTTTTGCTCCTGCTTCACGGACAGATAAGTTGACATCTGCACGCATGGAGCCTTCCTGCATCTTACAGTCGGATGCACCAAGATACTGCACAATCATTCTTAATTTATCAAGATAAGCAATGACTTCCTCTGCAGAACGCATATCCGGCTCAGATACAATCTCAATCAGTGGCACACCGGAACGGTTATAGTCCACCAGGGAAACATCTTCCCAGTCATCATGTACTAATTTTCCGGCATCCTCTTCCATATGAATCTCATGGATTCCAATGGTTTTCTTTCCATCTGCTGTTTCAATCTCAATTCCACCATCATGGCAGATTGGAAGATAAAGCTGGGAAATCTGATAATTCTGAGGGTTATCCGGATAAAAATAATTCTTACGGTCAAATTTACAATACTGGTTGATTTCACAATTCATGGCAACACCTACTGCCATGGCATATTCTACCACCTGTTTATTTAAAACCGGAAGAGAGCCCGGCATACCGGTACAGACCGGACAGGTGTGTGTATTTGGTGCACTTCCGAATGCAGTAGAACAGCCACAGAAGATTTTGGTCCTGGTTGCCAGTTCCACATGGACTTCCAGTCCGATGACGGTTTCATACTGTTTACTCATAATCTTCTTTCCTCCTATTCTGCTGCTAACGGGCTGTGCTGATATGGTCTTGTCTGTTCAAAGGCATATGCGGCACGGATGATATTCTTCTCCTTGAAGCAGTCTCCAATCAACTGCATGCCAATCGGAAGACCTTTGCTGTCAATTCCGCAAGGAAGACTAATTCCCGGAAGTCCTGCCAGGTTCACCGATACAGTATAGATATCGCCTAAATACATTTTCAGCGGGTCGCTTAAGGACTCTCCTAGCTTCGGAGCGGTGGTCGGTGCTGCTGGTCCTAAGATAACATCATATTTTGCAAATGCTTTATCAAATGCCTGCTTAATCAACGCTTTCGTACGCAGCGCTTTCAGATAATATGCATCATAATAACCGGAGCTTAAAACAAAGGAGCCTAACATGATACGACGTTTTACTTCTGCTCCAAATCCTTCGGAACGGGATTTCTTATACATATTATGAAGTCCTTCATATTCTTTGGTACGATAGCCATATTTTACTCCATCAAAACGTGCAAGGTTGGAGCTTGCTTCTGCATCTGCAATAACATAATATGCAGGAATTGCATACTCTACCAGACTTAAATCAAATTCTTCTACGATAGCACCTTTTTCTTCTAATTTCTTAGCGGCTGCTAAAATAGCATCCTTTACTTCTGCATCCAGTCCTTCTCCAAAATAATCTCTTGGAATACCGATTTTCATTCCTTTCACATCATCGACTAATGCACTGGTAAAATCGGTTTCTTCCCGCTTAATAGAAGTGGAATCTTTCTCATCATAAGAAGTAATTGCTTCTAAAATAGCAGCACAGTCTGTTACATCTTTTGCTACCGGTCCAATCTGGTCTAAAGAAGAACCATAGGCAATCAGTCCATAACGTGATACGGTTCCATATGTTGGTTTGATGCCGGTCACACCACAGAATGCACTTGGCTGACGGATAGAACCACCAGTGTCTGAACCCAATGCATAAAAGCATTCTTCTGCTGCTACTGCCGCACAGCTTCCACCGGATGAACCGCCCGGTACATGCTCGGTATTCCATGGATTTTTGGTCTCTCCAAAAGCAGAGGTCTCTGTGGTACTTCCCATGGCAAACTCATCCATGTTGGTCTTTCCAAGAATTACTGCTCCGGCTTTTTCCAGATTTAATACTGCTTCTGCGGTATAAGTCGGAATAAAGTTATATAAAATTTTAGAACTGCAGGTAGTCAGCATTCCTTTGGTACACATATTATCTTTAATTGCTACTGGCACTCCTGCCAGAGGTCCTGTTAATGTTCCATCGTCAATAAGCTTCTGCACTTCTGCCGCCCGCTTCATAGCGCCTTCTTCATCTACGGTAACAAAACTGTGTACCGCATCCTCTTTTGCTGCTATGGCATCTAAGGCGGCTCTTGTAGCTTCTTCTACTGATACTTCATGGGCTTTGATTTTCTTTCCAAGCTCTACTGCTGTCAGTGATAATAAATTCATCTTCTGCCGCCTCCTTTACTGATCTACGGTCTTTGGTACAACAAATGCCCGGTCTCTGCGCTCCGGCGCGTTGGCAAGGGTATCCTCGCCGCCGTCACCATTGGTTACTACATCTTCCCGGAATACATTATGCACCGGAAATACATGGGACATCGGTTCTACACCGGATGTATCCAGTTCGTTTAATTTATCAATATAATCCAACATGCTTTCCATGTCTTTTTTTGCTGCTGCTTTTTCCTCTTCGGAAAGTTCAAGCTTTGCAAGGATTCCAACGTATTCCATGGTTTCATCTGAAATCACATTTGCCATTGTTTTTCCTCCTTAATCACGTACTTTGATATGAACTTCTCTTAACTGCTGCTCGGTTACTTCGTTTGGTGCTCCGCACATTAAATCCTGTGCATTTCCGTTCATCGGATAAGCAATGACTTCACGGATGTTATCCTCGTTACGCAGTAACATAATCATACGGTCAATGCCAGGAGCCATTCCTGCGTGTGGCGGTGCTCCAAACTGAAATGCATTGTATAATGCTCCGAATTTATTTTTCAGCACTTCTTTATCATAACCTGCGATTTCAAAGGCTTTCTCCATAATCTGCATATCATGGTTACGGACTGCACCGGAGGAAAGTTCCACGCCGTTGCAGACGATATCGTACTGGTATGCTAAGATGTCCAGCGGATTCATGGTATTGAGTGCCTCTAAGCCGCCCTGAGGCATGGAGAATGGGTTATGGGTAAATCCGATTTTCTTGGTCTCCGGGTCACGCTCGAACATTGGGAAATCATTGACATAACAGAAACGGTATGCATCTTTCTCAATTAAATCCAGCTTCTCGCCTAATTCATTTCGAATCATGCCTGCATAATATGCGGCACGCTCTTCTTTATCTGCCATGAAGAAAATGGTATCTCCTACTTCAAGACCTGCCAGATTTCTGAATTCTTCTTTCATGTCATCCGGGATAAATTTATCAATCGGTCCCTTGTAGCTTCCATCTTCTAATACTTCCAGATATCCTAAGCCGCCCATACCGATTCCGGTTGCAAATTTCAAAAGTTTCTCATGGAAACCTTTCGACATTTCTGCATGTACACGGATGGCTCTTACGGTCTTTCCGATAAATGGCTTAAAGGTACATCTCTGGAAGAACTCTGTCACATCGATGATACGAAGTGGGTTCCGAAGATCCGGTTTGTCACTTCCGAACTCTAACATTGCCTGCTTATAACTGATGATTGGATATGGTGCTTTCGTTACTTTGCTGCCTTCCGGTGCGAATTTCTCAAAGGTTGCAGAAAGTACTTCTTCACCAATCTTAAATACATCTTCCTGGGTTGCAAAGCTCATTTCAAAGTCAAGCTGATAGAACTCTCCCGGTGAACGGTCTGCTCTTGCATCCTCATCACGGAAGCATGGTGCAACCTGAAAATATTTATCAAATCCGGATACCATCAGAAGCTGTTTGTACTGCTGTGGTGCCTGTGGCAATGCATAAAATTTTCCTTTGTATTTTCTGGATGGCACGATGTAATCTCTTGCGCCCTCCGGAGAAGATGCACAAAGAATCGGAGTCTGAATCTCTAAGAATCCCATCTCTGTCATTTTCTCTCTTAAGAATGAAATTACCTTGGAACGGAAAATAATATTGTCTTTTACTTTCTGGTTTCTCAAATCCAGATAACGGTATTTCAACCGGACATCCTCACGGACTTCCTTACTGGTCATTACTTCAAATGGAAGCTGTGTATAAACCTCTCCTAAAATATCTACGCTCTTTGCCTCTAATTCAATGGTTCCGGTCGGAATCTTTGGATTGTAGGTCTCTTCATCTCTTTTTTCAATCAGACCTTCTATGGAAACTGCCTGCTCCTTGCGGATTCCCTCTAACAGTTTTCCATCCCGGATTACAATCTGCATTACTGCATACATATCTCTTAAATCAATAAAGGATACGCCGCCATGGTCACGGATATTCTCTACCCAGCCTGCTACCCGAAGTGTCTTTCCAATGTCGTTTTCGCTTACCTGATTTAAGGTTACGTCTCTGTAAATGTTGCTCATCTTATCTACTCCTTTTCTGATATGATTGTCAGCCCGGAGTATAAAAATAACCCCGGAATACTGACTCGTATTCCGGGGCGAATAATCTTCTTATCCGCGGTACCACCCGCATTGGAAAATGAATGCTTCATCTTCCCTCTCTTCGTGCGTAACGTGCACTACGTACTGACCTACTGTAATTCAGCCAGTCGGCTCCAGAGTGTTCCCTTTGCTTTCTCTTCCAAACAGCGCTCTCAGTCGGTGACGCTGCATTCCTGTCGGCCTCTAAAAGTAAGAGTCTCTTTCCCAGCTTTTGCAACTATATCTCCTAGTTGTTGACTATGATAGCACTGCTTTTTTTGTTTTGCAAGTATTTTTTACAAATCTGATGCTATTTTTTCACTAGGTCCTTTATATTATCCAGATTTATTTTATATAATGGACATAATCTGTTTTTCTCGGAGCGGCGTCTTTTGCCGGTTCTTTTGCATAGCCGATGACACAGTTTCCAATGCCTTCGTAATCTCCTTCAATGCCAAGTTCCTTTAAAATTGCTTTTCCCTCTTCCCGCTCAAAAGTTTCTTTTGCTCGGTGAATCCAGCAGCTTCCAAGGCCTAAGGAATGTGCTGCCAGCATCAGATTGCCCATAACGAGGCTTCCATCATAAAGATAGGTGGGACGGCTCTTATCTGCTAACACCACCAGTACCACCGGTGCTCCATAAAACGGATCGCCGGTTGTTCCCATAATCTCAGCATTTACCTTGGAAAGTCTATCTCTTACTTCTTTATTGGTAACTGCAAGTATAATCGGTGACTGCCTGCCCATTCCGGTAGCCGCATAAGTTCCGGCTTCCACTACTTCTGCAATCAGCTCTTCCGGCACCATATCTTCCTTATAACCTCTGATACTTCTTCTTGTCTCCATTGCTTTTATGATCTCGTTCATTTCTTACTGCTCCTTTCTGATGCTCCGGCGAAAAATTTCATCCGCCTCTTTCACCACTTTTATTTCTCCGGTCTCAATCATATGTTTGATGCGGTTCATATACCAACTGGCACTGATTCCAAGGGGATATTTTAACAACAGATTTCCAATAAGTCTTGCCTGTATGATTTCGCCCTCCGGCAGTTCTCTTCGAATCAGAAAATCATAAAAATCCTCTTTTACACCCACCAGACAGCCATTTATCAGAACCCGAAGGGGTGCATCTTCTTCCTTAAGTTCATCCCATCTGGCTGCAAATACTTTCTGTTCATGCTCTGAAAGTTCTTTTTCCAATGGAAGGAAACGATAAAACTGTCCGGCATCTACTTCTCCCCAGGAGGAATAACGTACTGTCGCATTTTCCTCTTCTCTTACATAATCCGGCAGGCGTACCACGGATATCGCGCATTCATATTTCCGCAGCACACTGACTGCATGGCAGAGTCCGCACAGGGAATAAGGCTTGTTGCTGTACCAGATACGGAAAGATTCTCCCTGCTTTGCGAACTGCTCCATCCGCTGCAGCTCTTTCCCATAGGTTTCCACTGCCTGCTCTAATTCTTCCCGCTCCTCTTTTTCATCCTCATTCCAATAGACACCATACTGTTCTAAGATTATCTGCTTCCGGTATGTACTATCCAGCGGTTCCTTCAGGCTGCCAATGTCCAACATAAATGGCAGTATAATGACCTCCGCAGAAGTTCCGCCAACCGCTTCTCCTGCAAACATGGCTTCAAATGTGGCTTTGTCCGGCTTTTCCCCAAGCCATGCGGTTGGTCCATCCTCATAATCCGGCTGCCGATAGTTCTTCGCAAGCTTCATGGCTCCGCCTTCGCTCTCGCCAAATAAGATTTCTATCATCTACACTTCTCCCTGCTCTATGAGATATTCTAAGAATGCTTCGCATCCGCGTGTTACATCCGCATAAGTCTTATCGAACCTGCCGCTATACCATGGGTCAGATATTGCTGCCTGCTCTCCGGCAAAGGAAAGCAGCATGAATATTTTGCCGCCACGATGCCCGGTTATCCGCTCGATTCCACGGATGTTGCTTTCGTCCATCCCTATGAGGTAATCATAAATCTCATAATCGGATTTTGTCAACTGTCTCGCCCGCTTGTCCCGAAAATCAGTCTCCGGCGTATTCCCGATTCCATGCTTCTTAAGCTCCGTCTGCGCCGGCGGGTAAATCGGATTCCCAATGCCATTCCAGATTTCTTCGGTACTGGTGGCAGCCGAGGCTATCTCGAATCGGTCGGTGAGCCCTCGTCTGGCGACGAGGTCCTTTAGAATGAATTCCGCCATGGGGGAACGGCAGATGTTGCCTAAACAAATGAAGAGAACTTTTATCATAGTTTTGTTTACTCCTTGTTTTGTCCTGGAATGCCCTGTTTTGCAAGGGTTTATCGACTTTTCCGAGTATCGTATTTTTCCTGTTAATTACTACACTTTTTGCAAAATAGTGCAATTCAAGGCAATGTGTAGTAGTCAAATCGTAGTCAGTTAAAGCGGCATACTACGGATGGGGAATTATTTAACAAAAAAGGGGCTGAAAATAGCCATGTAGCTTCTTATTATCAGTTAAAAATATTCGAACCTATTTTCCCTGACATCTATATCCCAATTTTTCACGAAATTACACCTTTTTTTATGCTGTTCCTAATAATTTGCAGTTTATGTATTCAGAATCAACGGATTCTATCTTGAGTTTTGAACCGTGCATTATATCAACTTCGTAGAAGTACTGCTCATTGTTTACATTGCCTTGATAGACACATTTACTTCCCGCAGGCACATAAATCCTTAATTTGATTTTGCAGTTGAGTTCTTGACCTTTTACAAGGCTTGTAGCAAGGAAGCCTTTTTCGTATAAATCACAATCCGGAATATCTTTTGCATTTTCTTTCATAAGGTTGTAAACATAATCGCATACGCCACGATATAAAACCAAGTCTGTATCAGTTGTATGTTGCGCTACCATTTCGGAAATTTTTAGGTCAATTTCGTCTTGTCTATTTTGCCTATAACGCTCGTTTACAGATGCTCCTGAATGTGCAAGACAGTATTCCATTGAATAATGGTATATATCGATCATTTGCTCTGGTTCTTCATTGATGTGCTCGTGAGCGAAGTCAACAGCTGTGTCCTCGTCAAGAGCTAGTTTATCCCAAACAGCCCCGATACCGAAACTTGCGTCTTTGACATAGTCGACAAATGTAGGTTTCATAACTAGGTCTCCTTTCATTGAAATAATAAGTCTTTTCAGCATTTATATATTTGCCCTTCTTAAAAAAGTAACTGTGCTAAATGCATATGTTAAATCACCTTATATAGTTGATGTACTATCCAGCATTAATAAATGATTGACTGATGAAGTATCTTTCCTCTAATCCACCTGTAAATCGGCTGTGAGCAAGAAAGGTGTAAATATGCCTGAATGTCTCTTACTAACACACCAGACTCACTAATATACTTTTTCAACCGCAAGCCTATCTTAACCATATTAATATTTGAATATGTCATTAAGTACACCCCTCTTTGTTTTTATTGCATACTTTTCGGTATAAATTCCAACCTAAGTACCATACCCATGCCCTCAGCAAGTCTTTTCAGTGTAGATAACGCTGGATTTGCATTTCCAGTTTCAATCTTGCTTATGTCAGCTTGATTAATACCTGTTTTTTCAGCTAATTCTTTTTGTGTCATATGGCATTCTTTCCTTGCCGCCACAAGACTTCTAACAAAATTATACTCAAACTCAGAATCTTCCCATTCTTTTTTGAATTTCTCATCTTTTAGTTGTTCATCAAGATAATTTCTAAAATCACTCATCTAAATCACTCCTTGCTATTATTTTTCATATAATAGTCTGTTCTATACAAATTTGCTTTTTTTATTTTCCCCGCAGGCGTCTTCTGCGTTTTCTTGGTAAATCCATTTGTTAATATAGCCGTATTCCCTTCAACAAAAAAATACAAGACTCTTGTAATATCATTTCCAACAATAGAACGTAATTCAAATATTCCATCGCCTATTGCTCCCGAATAAGGCATTCTCAAGCCTGTTCCAAACTCTTCCAATAACATAATTGAACGCAACATTTTTGTTCTAAGTTTAGGCGTCAATGAATCCAAATATTCCCGAACCGAACATTCGCCATTACTCTTATGATAAAAATCTACATTTAGCATTTGTAAATTCCTTTCGCCATTATTATATGTGTTATATCCCATATTTGTCAAGTGAATTACTTACAACAATATTCTAGCACGCGTCAATTCTTTCGTCATTGGACTTCTAATCCAAAGCTTCAATTAAAAAAAATTACTTCCACCTAAAAAACATCTCCATTCATAAAAGAGCTACAGAGGATTACTTCCAATGTGGCTCAATTCATTTACGGCTGTTTTCCGTATGGTGTTTTAAGTTCTGCTACCATCGACAGAGTTTCCTTGCTGTCCATATCATATGTCACTAGTTTATGCTCCGGCTCAGTAAAGGTAGACGAACCACCGATGCCAAAATACTTTTCAAAGAAAGTCTTCAGCTTGTCAATAACTCCCTGTTTCTTCTTGGCTCTGCCACCACCACCAAAGCGTGAAATCGGTGGCATAAGTTTATCTATGTCCGTTCCGGCTGTTTTAATCTCTCCATCACGGAACGCATTCTCCATGAACTTCCGTGTATCTTCCGGCTTCAGCTTTTCTTCCGTGATAATCGCATTAAGGTCATGGTCTCGCTGTTCCACCACATACTCATGCCATTCATTCATGACATCATCCACATCATTGATTCCTGCAATAAAGGTTTCAATGAGCTGCTTCTTGCTGCGCAGTTCCGGACTGGCATCAATTGCCTTATTAATGGTAATCAGGACTTCCTTATCTTCGCAATGAGTATCATGATACTTCTTTACAAGCATGAGAATATAATCAATGTTAATTTCTATCTGCCGGATCAGTTCAATCTCAAATACTACATCATCCGTAATATCCGCACTTTCCTGACGCTTGCGTTTCCACTCATCACGCAAGTCCTGATAGCGTCCAAGGTAATCCTGTAAATCACGTTCAGAAATCAGCTCTTTCCCCTTGAAATCATCAAAGGAAAGCAACAGATTTCTCATACGGAGAATTGCACCAAACAAAGCAATAAAATCCTTCTGGTTCTGTTCTCCAACAATCTGTGGCTCTGACAACGGAAACTTATTATTCAAATCTTCCATCATATCCACATACCCCGGCATTGGCTTACCATCCACAGATTCATATCCGTAATAATAATCCTTAAAGCTCTGTAACAGTACAATGCCTCCGGCATTCTTGTCTCCGAACAGGGAAATGGCGCTATCCACTCGTTTTTGCAGATTTCGGAAACATACAATATTTCCAAAAGTCTTGATGGAATTCAGAATACGGTTGGTACGAGAAAACGCCTGTATCAGCCCGTGCATTTTCAGATTCTTGTCTACCCACAACGTATTCATGGTTGTAGCATCAAAACCCGTCAGGAACATGTTTACTACGATCAAAATATCCAGTTCCTTGTTCTTCATGCGAAGCGACACATCTTTATAGTAATTTTGAAATTTATCACTTGAGGTATCATAATTCGTATGGAACATTTCATTATAATCCTTGATGGCTTCTTCCAGAAATTCTCTGGACGGCTGATCGAGTGCAGAGGTATCCTCTGAATTTTCTTCATCCAGAATACCATCCGATTCTTCCTCATTTGCGCCATAACTGAAAATGGTTGCGACACGCAATTTCTTGGTCGGGTCTGCT
The DNA here is from genome assembly GCF_003435965.1 of Roseburia sp. AF42-8. Classification (NCBI taxonomy): domain Bacteria; kingdom Bacillati; phylum Bacillota; class Clostridia; order Lachnospirales; family Lachnospiraceae; genus Roseburia; species Roseburia sp. AF42-8. Next base: position 2,489 of record NZ_QTVB01000046.1, on the reverse strand, counting down.
GCCATCTGCTTTTTAAATTCTTGATAATATAGTTTTGCCATCGGAACACTCGATACTGCAAAAATAGAATTAAAACCGCTGATACGCTGTTTTTGCTTAATCTCCTCTACCTCATCCCGCTTGGCAGAAGCCACCTCGGCGATATTAGTCAGTGTATTATATATGTAAGTTTTATCCCCACGATAGGTCTTCTGGTCAAAATGATCCAGTATATACTGTGTCACAATTTGAATTCGTTCAGGAGCCATCATAACCTTTTCACGGTTGATGTCCCAGACCATCTCGTCTGTGATTTCTTCCTCCACATCCATAGTTTTAATATAATCAACCCGGAATGGGAGAACATTTTCATCGTTTATTGCATCCACAATCGTATAACTGTGAAGCTGGTCTCCAAAAGTCTGACCCGTAGTAAAGAACTCTGGATTTTTGGCTCTGCCTGAATTGATAGAGAAAATCGGTGTTCCTGTAAATCCAAACAAATGATATTTCTTAAAATTCTTTACAATAGCAGTGTGCATATCTCCAAACTGACTGCGATGGCACTCATCAAAAATGATGACGATATGCTTCATATACACTTCATGTTCTGAATTCTTTTTTATAAACGTAGCCAGTTTCTGAATTGTAGTAATGATAATATGCGCATTCGGGTCTTCCAACTGCCGTTTTAATACGGTGGTTGAAGTATTGCTGTTGGCTGCTCCTTTTTCAAAACGATCATATTCTTTCATGGTCTGGTAGTCCAAATCCTTACGGTCAACCACAAACAACACCTTATCAATATAAGGCAGTTTCGATGCCAGTCTTGCTGTCTTAAATGAAGTCAGCGTCTTACCTGAACCTGTGGTATGCCAAATGTAACCACCACCCTCGACACTGCCGTACTTCTTATAGTTATTTGCAATTTCAATGCGGTTGAGGATTCGCTCCGTAGCCGTAATCTGATATGGACGCATGACCATCAACATATCCTCAGACGTAAAAATGCAATACTTTGTAAGAATATTCAAAATCGTATGCTTTGCGAAAAAAGTCTTTGTAAAATCAATCAGATCTGGTATTACGCGGTTATTGGCATCTGCCCAGAAGCAGGTAAACTCAAAACTGTTACTAGTCTTGGTCTTACTTGCTCCCCGTTTCTCATGCTCCTTTTCCGCATTCCGCCTGGTACTGTTAGAATAATACTTTGTATTTGTACCATTGGAAATGACAAAAATTTGAATGTACTCATACAGTCCGCATCCTGCCCAGAAAGAATCCCTCTGGTAACGGTTAATCTGATTGAACGCCTCACGAATGGCTACACCTCTGCGTTTCAGTTCAATATGCACAAGAGGCAGACCGTTTACCAAAACTGTAACATCATAGCGGTTGTCATGCTTTGCACCATTTTCCGTGCCAATCACATACTGATTGATGACCTGCAGTCTGTTGTTATGGATGTTCTTTTTATCTATGAGTGTAATGTTCTTGGAAGAACCGTCATCACGAGTCAGGACTTGGACATTATCTTCCTGTATCTTCCGAGTCTTTTCCACGATATGCTCATTTGGATTGGCAACGGCATTTTTGAAGAAATCATCCCACTCTGTATCCGAAAACTGATAGTTGTTCAGTTCCTCCAATTTCTTACGAAGATTGGCAATCAGGTCTTTCTCCGTGTGAATAGGCAGATATTCATACCCCTGTTCACAGAGCAAACGAATGAACTCCTGTTCCAGTTCCGCTTCGCTCTGGTAACTGTCAGAACGCTTCTTAACTGGCTCATATTCTGTAACAACGGTATTCTCTGATGTTTCCGCTACAATATTAAAGTATGGCACATCCTCGCCTCCTTACTTTGGTAATTCTTTAAATGATAACAGTTTATCCCTGTAATATTCATATTGCTTCTGACGGGCTTCGATTTCTGCTGGAAGTCCTGTGGACAGGTCATTGCAGATGGTGTCAAAGCGGTCGAGAATGGATACAATTCTCTCTTGTTCTTCAATGGATGGCACAACAACCGATAAGTTAATTAAATCAGCTCTATTAATTGCAGGAATCCCTCCCTCTTTCTTTAGAACTAGCAATTTGTCTGTAGAATTAGAAAGAAAATAGTATAAATATTTTGTTAATACATTCTGCCTTTTAGATTGAATTTTGTAACACAGGGGTCCTAGCCAAAATTTCTTTTTTTGATACCCTACATATCCTATACCACCTTGTCCCCTAGAAGGAGTTGTAACTGTATCCCCTTCACAATTCCATGATGATGTAAAACCTGAATTTGATGTTCCAGCATTTATATACTCAAAATCGGTATTTGTTTTACTAACTTCTTCTGGTTTACTGCCAACAGAAATATTAGCTATTTTACCTAGCTCAGTTGTTATATAACCAAACACATACTGAATAAGCTTAATCACATTCAGCTCTGTCTGTCTGTCTGTCTGTCTGTCTGTCTGTCTGTCTGTCTGTCTGTCTGTCTGTCTGTCTGTCCATCG
>NZ_QTVB01000045.1:0-14975 GCF_003435965.1 Roseburia sp. AF42-8 | reverse complement strand
CCGCTGTGAAGCGATAGACGCAATCTGCCCCGGATTATGGAGCTTTGCTTTCATCTCTGCTTCATGCTGCGTTGCTTCCTTTTTTGTCGGAAAGCCCTTTTTGGAATAGGTTTTCTTTTCCCCATTCGGGGCGGTGTACTTGATATTCACGTCGTAAACTGTTCCCGGTCGCCCGGTCAGTACGCCGTTGCTGTCGCGTTTATTCTTAACCTGCCTTGTTGATATAGCCATAGCTTAACCTCCCTGTCGTGCCGGGGGCTTCGCTGTCGTCTTTGCCCTGTGATACCAGTCCCAGATTGCAGCGTCAGCTATCAAACGGCGGTTTCCATTCTGTATATATTCAAGCTCGCCGCTATCCATAAGCTCGCGCAGCTTATTTTCCCCGATACCGCTAAGCTTGCTCATTTGCTCAACGGTCTTTAACATAGGGAATACAGGGATAGCGGGGCTTGTTGTTTCCTTTTTTGCCATAGGAAAATACCCCCTTTCATAAATGGCTAAAAAGTCAAGTTACAAAAAGTGGGCTTTAACCGGGCGGCTGTTAGCACAACCTCGCGGGAATTGCACCCCTGCTCATTTAAGGCAGCTTTACCCATTGCCTGCGACGCTCTGAACGCTCGGACTGTGGCTGTAAAGGCTTATCTCCCCTCAATGCGTGTCGTCGCCCGCAAGCTGCTAACTTGCTTTCCATCGTGGTGTTTCTCGCTCGGCTTTTCCCGATAGGGGAATAGCGTCATGGCGCACCCTCTGTATGGCTCGGCGCAAAAAGGACGTACCCGGTTTGCCCTATACTGCGTCGCCGTTATCTTGCGTCGCTTTCTTTGTCAAGGAACATACGGGGCTGCTGCGGATTGATACGAAACGAAAAAGGGGTTAAGACGTTTCGGTATCGGTGCAGCTATTCAGCCCTAAATGTGAGGATTGCCCTCATTAGCCTTGCTTGCAGCCGTTGGCGAATATCCTCGTCAACGCCAAAATAGACGTTTCCGCGCTCGTCGCAGAGCTTTCTCATAGAAAGGCTCGCTATGTAACCGCTAAAGTGCTGCAAGACAATTTTCATAGCGTCCGGGTCGCCCTTTGTCGCTGCCACAATGACAGGATAGGGAACAAGGGCAACGTCCGGGAAGTCAGATTGTTTACCATTCGTCCCATTCATCAGCGTGTTCCTCCAAATATTTCTTCAAGATTTCAAAAGAGCTTGTCCGTCTGTACTGTATCGTGCTGCGCGACGTATTGAATAACTTTCCAATCTCCACGTCGGTCATGCCCTCGAAATAGTACAGCATGATAGCTTTCCTTTTTTCTTCCGGCAAAGTGCGGATTGCTTCAAGCAACAGCTTCGGCGTGATTTTCTTTCCCGCCTGCTGATAGCTCGGCTCGGCTTCTTCGTCTTGAAAATACTTGTCAAGCGTGTAAAGCTGCCGCTCCTCATGCAAGGCAAGGTCGGAAAACGACACTTCCTTTGCTCTGCGACGCCGGATTTCCTCATGGGCGTTGCAGGCTTCGTTGTGCAGCACCCGTTTACAGAAACTTTGAAAGATACATTGCTTCTGAAATTCCACGCGATTAGGTTCCATGTTCTCACCTCCTTTCGTGCCGAAAGTAGGTAGTACCTCCCCTTTTCGCGGGATAATACAGGCGATTTTTTCAAACGCCGAATGAAAGCGAAACTTTTTTGAAAAAACCTCCCGAAAATGCAAAATGCGCCTGTCTGCAAGACGCAGACAAGCGCAAGGGAATTGAAAGCGGTATTCAGATGATTTGACAGTTCATATCTAAGGGTAGAAGTGTCCCCGGCGATGGTCGGGCTTTTTTTGATAAGTCAAAGAAAGTAGAATATTGTCGATATGGTTTATCGCTCATGGCGGCTACCTCCTAAAGCCGCCGTTTTATATGGCTATGGGTCGTCGCGCAAAAAGAAACGGCGGCTCTGAAAATCAAAGCCGCCGTAATTTAGAAATGGCGCGTGAAAATACCTCTGCTTTGCGACGGCTTTTTTTCTTTTGCCGTCGTCCGGCAGATTATTTCTTTATGAGTAAGGGCGAAAAATCAATCGTAATCATAAAATTATGGTCATGTATTTCAATTATTGGATTTGTACAATTCATCATAAGTAATAGCTTTTTCACAATGTAAAGTCCTTGTCCAGACGTACCATTACTTCTTGAAACATCTGCTACATAAAAGCGTTCCAACAGTTTTGAATATTCTTCTGTAGGAATAGATGCAACAGGATTTTTAATACAGAGTTGTACAGAATCTGCGATATTAATTAGTTGAATTACAACATTATTTGTAGTGGATGTTACCGCATTGAATATAAGATTTTGTATAATGCGAATACACGCCTTTCTGTCAGCATTAAGATAGATGTCCATATTAGGTATTTCTATTTGGGGTTCAATTCCATTAACGCTGAAAATCGAATAATTGTCTAGCAGGATTTCAGTAAGCAATGAGCATAGCTCAACCTTTTCATAGTAAAATGGATATTGTCCTGCTTCTAAAAGAGAGATTTGATAAAAGTCATCTATGAGACGTTCTAATCTCAATGCTTTTCCGGATAATGCTGAAATATATTCCGCTCTTTTTTCATCAGGCGCACTTGATAGAAGTTGCAAATATCCGCGAATGGAAGTTAGTGGTGTCCGTAAATCATGAGAAAGGCAAGAAATATTCTCTTTTAATTCATTCTCCTTTTTTTGAATTTCGCCCAGATAAATATTATCTTTTGATACAATCTGATTTATGATTTCAACCAAATGCTCTAACCGCCTATCAGATAAAGACACTGTAACTAACTTTTTCGTTTTTCTATTCAGAATAGCATTTAGTTGGACGATTACTTTATATATCTGTATTTTCCAGTTAATTAAAGAAATTGAAAGGATAATGACCAATGCTATCAGAACAAGAAACATAATCGCCCAACCCATATTCTACCTCCCTTTTACTTGATTTCTTTTCTAATCATAATAAGACCGCCAACAATCAAAAGAGAAATGCACCCTATGAAATAGAATGGTAAATGCTCAATAATACCCATTGTGCGACAAGAGCTGAAATTCATCCAATAGTACATAGGATTTCCATATACAAAAAATTTTAAGGGTATTGAAACCGTCTCCATATCACTCCATAGCATTAAGTAAACAGACGCTCCACTGAATACATATAAGCAGCAAATCCCTGTTACAATCCCTGTATTTTGAATAACGACACATAAAAAAATAGAAATGCTTTCTAATGCTAATAAAACCGTTCCGCAAGCAAGAGCCCATCCCAAAAGGTTTATTACTTCACTCGCAGTTGGAATGTAACCGGATTGTATGATTTCAATAACGAAAAATGTAGCTACAAAAATCAGATACGTTATCAGAGACACCACCAATATTGTAATCGCTTTGGTGTAGTAGAGAATAGTTCGTTTAGTGCCGTATGCAACAGATAATTTGATTGTACCCGTATTATATTCTTTTGTAAAAAATATGGTTGCAAATAAAATGCCAATAATCCAGAAAAAGGCTGTATATGCAAGAGATGAGCGGGCAACAGTTTGAAACGTTGGTATTTCACTAGATAGATAACACTTAGCTTGAAATCCGATTACACTTTCTGTTCCATCTCCGGCTCCAAAAAAAGTCATGTCACCAAGTGCAAAAGAGACCATTATAACCGCCGCACATACGCCTAATATAGTTATCAATATCTTTGAGTGACGCAATTTATAAAATTCAGCTTTAAAATGGTTAATCATTTTGGCACCCTCCTATCAAATTAGTGTAATAAGTTTCAAGACTATCTCCAGATTGTGCTAACTGATAAATCGTAATGTTATTTGCACTTAGCAACGCTGATACTTTTCCGGCATTTTCAACATAATCATATAGATGAATACTTTTGTCTGGCATAACAGAAAAATTTGAAGTATTCAGTTTGCTTTCCAATAAAACACTAGCAGCAGCTACATCATTCACTTGCAACAACAAATGCTTTTTGCAGCGTTTGTCTAACTCTGTAGCGGTAATTTCCTGTAAAAGTTTCCCCTCATGTAAGATACCATATCTATTTGCTAATTGATGAAGTTCCGTGAGAATGTGACTTGAAATCAAAATAGTGATTCCACGTTCTTTATTTAGTCTTTTGAGTAAGTTTCTTAATTCGATAATTCCAGTAGGGTCTAGTCCGTTAATTGGTTCATCTAGTACGAGAAATTCAGGATTCCCAAGCAAAGCGATTGCGAGAGCTAGTCTCTGCCGCATACCCAAAGAGAAATCTTTTGCTTTTTTCTTTCCGGTATCTTTCAAACCAACTAATGCTAAAGCATTATCAATGCAACCTTTTCCTGGAATACCGCGTTGCAAACGTTGTACCTCCAAATTTTCATAGGCTGTCATATCAAGATAAAGAGAAGGGCTCTCAATAATACAGCCAATGCGCTCACGCTGCTTTGCAAGTTTCTTATTGCTTTCACCGAATAAAGCAATTTTGCCAGTAGTAGGTTCTGCCAGTCCGGTTAGTAAACGAATCATTGTTGTTTTACCGGCACCGTTTTCTCCGATAAACCCATAAATATCTCCTTGCATTACAGACATAGATACTTGATTTAGGGCTAGTGTATTGCGATACTTTTTTGTGATGTTGATAGCTTCAAAAACTGTTACGTTCATTTTTTCACAGCTCCTTTCTTGTTATTTAGTATCGCAGACAATTCCTTGAATAATCTAAAGGTAAAGCTAAAGATTATCTAAAGCTCACTTTGCAAATCGGTAACCCAAGCCCCATATGGTCTTAATTCGGCAGCCTTCGCCCTTTAATTTTTTTCGTAAGTTACTTATATGTGTGTTAATGACATCATTATCCCTTGCAAATGGTTCTTGCCAAATACTTTCATAAAGATTTTGCTTAGAAAAAACTTTATCAGGATATTTCGCCAGTAGTTCTACAAGTTGATACTCTTTTGCTGTAAGCACAATAATTTCGTCTGCAACAGTAACTATTTTTGAAGATGTATTAATGGAAAGTTCTCCAAAGGTCAAACAAAGATGGGGAGTATCTTTTTGACTTCTTAGCAAATTGCGTTCAATTCGCGCTAGTAATTCGTCCAAATCAAACGGCTTTGTTAAATAGTCATCAGCACCCAAGCGTAGCAGTTCGACTTTGTTGAATGTTAAACTTTTTGCAGAAACAACAATTACAGGTACATCTGAAAATTTTCTGATATTTCTAATTAATTCATCTCCACTGATAAAAGGAAGCATTAAATCTAAAATAATTAAATCTGGGGATAATTCTTTTATGCGTTCAATCGCATTTGCACCAGTAAGTGTGAAGAAGACTTGATAATTGTACTTTTCCAGATGGTCTTTTATCATAACGCAAATTTCTTTATCATCTTCGATAATTAAAACATTATTCATGTTGAAACTCCTTTCTGCGTCTATCAGTTGGCTTTTCCACGTCTTTTGGTATCAGCCACATACTACCAAATTTTGAAACGCCCGGTATGCGCTCCCCCTCACAAAGTTTCTGCACCCGTCTTTCTGAAATGCCCCATTTGCCCGCTGCTTCTGCACAAGACATATATTCCATAAGCCACCCGTCCTTTCTTCAAAGTTTATCAGTATAATTATATACGGTATGGCGAATAATAGCAAGTGCGGAAATAGGCATTATTTAGGTTCGTTATAGGAAGTATATAGACATATCCAAGAAGAAAGGGGAACAGTAAAATGTAACTGGGTGAATGAATATGGCAAAAAGACCAGTAGAAAAGTACGACTTCAAGGCTTTTGGGCAAGCAATAAAGAACGCGCGGAAAGAGCGCAAAGAGAGCCGCAAGAAAGTAAGCGACGAAATGTATATTTCCCCGCGTTACCTTGCAAACATTGAGAACAACGGGCAGCACCCAAGTTTACAGATTTTCTTTGAGCTTATGCTGCGCTATCATATATCCGTAGACCAGTTTCTTTTAGATACGCAGCCGGAGAAAGACACAAAGCGGCGGCAGCTTGACGCGCTTCTTGATGATATGAGCGATACAGGAATACGGATTGTTACCGCGACGGCGAAAGAAATTGCAGAAGTCGAAAACGAAAACTAAATAGGCTTTAGGAAGCGTTGTAATCTTTTTGAGATTGCAGCGTTTTTCTTTTGTGTAAGTTTGGCAAAACGGGGCTTTCCGTTGTAGTAAGGATTAAGAAAAAACTTTCGTAGCAAGCATAGGAAGCGGGTACCCACTTCCGTATTTTCGCCCTCCTGCGCTGCGGCACGTCGGTTGAAAATGGCTTGTTGGGAAGTGTCCCAAACCCTCGGAATGGAAAGGAGCGAAAGCATGGACGGACGCAAAAGAACGGTACAAATCAAATTCAGAGTAACAGAAGCAGAACGGGATTTAATTCTTGAAAAAATGAAGCTCGTCCCCACCCGGAACATGGCGGCATATCTTAGGAAGATTGCCATTGACGGATACATTATCCAAGTAGACCACACCGACATAAAAGCCATGACAGCGGAGATACAGAAAATCGGTGTCAACGTCAACCAGATTGCAAAGCGCGTAAACAGTACGGGCAGCGTCTACCAAGAGGACATAGAGGAAATAAAGGGGGTGCTTGCGGAGATATGGCGGTTACAAAGATTAAGCCTATTAAAAGCACGTTGAGCAAAGCCCTTGACTATATCCAAAATCCCGATAAGACGGACGGGAAAATGCTTGTGTCCTCTTTTGGCTGCTCCTATGAAACGGCAGACATTGAATTTGAATATACCTTGTCGCAAGCTCTCCAAAAGGGCAACAATTTAGCCTTTCATCTGATACAGTCCTTTGAGCCGGGGGAAGTGGATTATGAAACCGCCCACAAAATCGGAAAGCAGCTTGCCGACGCGGTAACAAAAGGGCAGCATGAGTATGTATTGACGACGCACATTGACAAAGGACACGTCCATAATCACATTATTTTCTGCGCGGTCAATTTTGTAGACCACCACAAGTATAATTCCAATAAGCGTAGTTATTACGGCATACGGAACATGAGCGACAGGCTGTGCCGGGAAAACGGCTTATCCGTCATTGTCCCGAAAAAGGGAAACAAGGGAAAGAGCTATGCAGAGTATCAAGAGGAAAAAACGGGAACCAGTCGGAAAGGCAAGCTGAAAATCGCCGTTGACGCACTCATTCCCCAAGTGTCCAGTTTTGAGGAATTGTTACAACGGCTGCAAGCTGCGGGCTATGAGATAAAGCCGGGAAAATATGTGTCCTGCCGCGCTCCCGGACAGGAACGCTTTACCCGTCTTAAAACCCTCGGCGCAGACTATACAGAGGAAGCCATAAGGGAACGCATAGAGGGCAAACGCGCCCGCGCTGCGAAAGCTCCCCGCGCAGATCGCGGCGGCGTTAGCCTGCTGATTGACATTGAAAACAGTATCAAGGCGGCGCAGAGCAAAGGCTATGAACACTGGGCGAAAATCCACAATCTGAAACAGGCAGCTAAGACCATGAATTTCTTGACGGAGAATAAGATTGAACAGTACGCGGATTTAGTCAGCCGGATTGAGGAAGTGGCGGCAGAAAGCGAACAGGCGGCAGACGTATTAAAGGGCGTTGAAAAGCGGCTTGCAGATATGGCGGTGCTGATGAAGCACGTCGCCACTTATCAAAAGACAAAGCCTGTCTATGACGCATACCGCAAGGCAAAGAACAAAGAGCGATACCGCGCCGGACATGAGCGCGATATTATCCTCCATGAAGCTGCGGCAAAGGCACTCAAAACGGCGGGCATTACAAAGCTCCCCAATCCCGCCACGCTGCAAAAGGAATATGAAGCACTCCAAGCGCAGAAAGAAGCCCTTTACGCCGATTATGGCAAGCTGAAAAAGAAAGTCCGGGAATATGACGTTATCAAGCAGAACATAGACAGCATTTTGCAGACAGGAAAGCAGCCGGAACGGGGCAAGGAAACAGAGCGCGGATAAACAGGCGCAAAAAAAGACAGGACGCGGAAAGCCAGTAATGACCTCCCGCGCCCTGTCTTTTTGTGGGTGCTGATTTTGGTATGTTACGCAGTAGAAAGCTGTTTTTAAGGGAAAAGGTATTCTGTATCGCCTAAGTGATTTTCACGCGCTGCAAGCCCTGTAAATCAAGGCTATTTTCGCCCTTATCGCGTAACAAGGGCGCGTCGTTTTCTCATGCGCTCCGCTGCCTGTCTGTTCGTGATACGCTTGCGGCAGTCCGGGCAGTATTTGACGCTGTTTGACTTTGATACAAAGAACGTGCCGCATACAGTACAACGCTTTTTATCCTCGGTCTTAAAAAGCTCGGCATACAGGAGCTTATCAAGGGGAAGTACGGCAATCCGAAACCATTTGCAAAGCAGCGAATAAGAGATAAGCTGCGGGCATACGCACTCGTCCCCGTCGTCAAGCAAAATACAGTGTCCGTTATCGCAGTTGCAGCACTCCCGGCGCACAAGGGAATTGACTTTCCGGCTCTGGGGCGGCGAAAGCCGCTTAATGCTGCTCATACTTCCTCTGCGGCGTAAATGGTAAGCTCCGCAAATTCTTCCTCGGTCAGCGCGTCCACTTTGGAAAGGGCGCGCTTCGCCAGTTCCCGCATATCCGCGTCCATGTAAGGCAGCGCGGCGTTGATGTTCTCCGTAAGCTGCGCCTTGCTTCCCTCATGGTAAATGCTCAAAAGGTTTGTTTCCTCAACGGTAAATCTGTTCATGCTCATACCTCCAAATCGTGATTTTTTGTTTTCGCTGCGGCTTTCTTCTGTGCCTTTTCCTTATCCGCTTTAAGCTGCGCCCGGATAGAGGGCTTCTTTTCCGGCTTGCCCTTGCCGCGCTCCTTATCGGCTTTGACCGCGTTAGCCAGGTCAACAAGGGAAATCGTTTCTCCCGCCTTAACCTTTGCTTCCAGTTCGTCAACGGTCGGCGTATTGTTGATAATCCCGTCAATCATGTTTTCGTTTTGCTCGGTGGTCTGCTCGGCAGCTTTCAAGGGATTTTCCCGCTGCTCGGCTGCTATGGCAAACGCCCGCGTACCATTTCCCATGACTAAATATTTTCCGTCGTCGGATTGATGGTGAAAGCCATATCCGGCGGCTTCCATTTGTTCGCGGCTCATATCGGTTACATAGAAAGTACCGCGCGGCGTTTTGATTGTTTCGCCTGTTTCCAACTCGTCGGGCGTAAGCTGCTTCTGCTCCTGTAAAAACTCCGGCACATTCTTATAGCCGAAGCTGTCTACATAGTGGGCGGCGTCCTGCCCGTTCTGATGAAGCACCACCACGTCGGAAACGGAAAGGCTGTGTCCCTTAAAGTCTTTGGGGTGGTCGATATTGAAACGGGTATAAATATCTTCAAGGGAAGTCCCCGGCGTAAGCTCTGCGGAATAGACAAGCTCATAGTTCGCCTTATCAACCACATTTCCCGTCGCCTGCAGGCGGTCGTATGGCTCAAAGCGCAAGTCCCGCGTTTCGTCGCCATGCTTTAGCTGATAAATGGAAAAGGTGCCTTTGTCCTGTTCGGCGGTCTTAGCGGTTTCCTGTGCCTTTGCGTAAAGCTCCTTGACCTGTCCCTCGGTCAGTTCGCCGCTTTTGAGTTGCCCCATAAGCTCGCGGCATTTCTGGGGCGTTCCTGTGAAAAGTACCGCGCCCATTTTTGCCCGCCCGTTTTCCTGCGTTACATAGGCTTGCAGCAGATAGGCGTTCTCTTTCCTGTCGCTGTAAGGATTGCGGCGCACCCGGTAAACTGTTTCCGGGATAAAGGCTGCTTTTTCCTGTGCGGAGGCTTCCTGTTTCGGCTGCTCCGGCGCGGCGTTTTCCTCTTTGTCCGGCTGCTCCTGTCCGGCAGTCTGCTCCTTATCCTGCGCCTTTGAAAGCTCCGCTAATGTTTCGTCAATGGAATTGATAATCTCGGCGGCTGCGCTGCGGATTGTTTCAAGGGAGCTTTTCAGTTCGGAAAGCTCGCGGCCGCTGCTCCACCCGGCGACGTACCCAAAGGAATAGTCTGACGTATCAAGCCCGTAGTGTTGGCAGACGGTATAAGCGACGCTTTCCGCTTCGACTTCGCGGGTACGCCTGTCAATATGGGGCTGCTGTTCGTTCTCCGGCGCGTTCAAATCTATATCGTGCAGCTTTGCGTGTGCGATTTCATGTATCGCCGTTTTCAAGGTTTGAATCTCGCTCATGCCCTCGTCAATGGCAATGCGCTTGTCCTCCAAATGGTAGTAACCATGAGAGCTACCCGGTATCTGCTCAAAGCCAATAGGAACGGGGGAAGTCTTTTCAAGGGCAGCGAAAAAATCCCTGTAACGCTCCACGTCGCCCGTCAGTTCATTTACGGCAATGTCGGGAAGCTCGCGCCCCTCGGTCTGCGACACGTCAAAGACAGACACTACCTTATAAGCGGGTATCGTGATTTCCTTTTCCTCCGTAACCGGCTTCCCGTCTTTCCCAATGATAGGCTGCTGCGTGTGGGGGTCGATTTTCTTCATTTCCTGTTTGACTTTGTAAGGCGACGGGGCAATGATTTTAATTCCTTTTTGCCCTTTTATCACGTTTCGCCCAAAATTATTTTTCCATGCGGAAAAGCCCGCAACAAGGGAAGCGTCCGGCTTCTGCATGGCGATAAGCAGCGTATTGTTAAAGCTGTAATTATGAAATTTTGACATGACGCGCAGATATTCCCGGTAACGCTCGCTGTCAAAGAGTTCCGTTATTCCCTGTTCCAGACGGTCGGTAATCTCTTTCAATTTCTCTGCGGGTTTTTCGCTCGTCAGCACAATAGGGATAACCGGGCGCGGCTCCTGCGGCTGCTCTATGGTCTGCACTGTTTTCTGTCCCGGTGCGGCTGCGTCCATTTCTACCTTTGACGGGTCGGGGCGGTGCGGCTGCGGGAAGCTCATAACGCGGTATTCCCTCGGTATGTCGCTTTCTCTGCCGTTGTACCACTCCGTAAAGGTGTTCTTGTTGTTGTAGATATAGCCCTGTTCGGTAAAGCGTCCTCCGTCATTGATAGCAGCGTCCCGCCCGTAATCCTCATACATGAAATACTTTTTTGCTTCTTCGGGCAGTTCTAATTCGTCCAGTTCGTCGATAAGGTAATAGCCGTAATCTTCTTCGTTCTGTACGGTGGGATAAAGCCAGTAGCAGTCAAGATTTTGTGCAAGGTTGATAAGGTCTTTGACACTTCCGGCACGTTCCCCAAGAGCTACCGCCGCCGTAAACTTGTCCCTGTCCTCGTCGCGCTGCATGGCAAGCAGATTGCCTAAGTAGTTCAGTTCGTCAAGCCCTGCGCTCTGGATAACGGGAAGCGGCACGTCAAAGGGCTGCTGCTCGGTGTTTGCAAAGCCGTTGATAAAGAAGTCCTGCGGGTTATCCGCAGTAATGCCGACGCGCTGCATAGCTTCGTGAAGCTGCTCCTTTGTGGTCGGCATGGAAAGCCACACGCCGCCCGGTTCGCTTGTTTCAAAGCGGGTGCGGCTGTCGATAAGAATGGAAAATTGTTCGCTCATGTATTCGCTCCTTTCTGAAATGGCAGCGTAGACGCTGCGCGTTGGTGGTTACGCTCCTAAATACAACGCGCCGCCTGTTCTGCCAAAGATTTTGAAAAATTGCAGAGGGTTTGGGAACTTCCCAACAAGAAAAATCCCCCGCAATCGTCGGCAGACGAAAACGGGGGATTTACGGAAGTGGGTACCCGCTTCCTATGCTTGCTATTCAAGTTCTTTGTTCTTTGAAATGGTTACTTTGTAATTCACATATTTACCGCCCGTGTCGGCTAAAAGTACCGTTCCGTCGTAGGTTTTGCCCGTTTTCGGAGAGTACAGTTTTTTAACTGTTGCCTTGCCGGATTTAAGAAGTGCTGCGGCAATCTTCGGGGTAAAGGCGGTTTTTCGTTCCTCAAAGAAGCGGTCATTTTTCCACATGGTAAAGCCGCACTCTTTGTTGGAACAGTAGTAGTTTTTCTTTCCCTCATAGACCAGGGACTTGCAGCGGGGACACTTCCCAAGCTCTGTTTTTTCTGTCTTGAAAAGCTCTTGTTTCTCACCCAACACGGAAGCATAGGTTTTTACAAGCTCCTGCGTCATTGCTTCGATACCCTGCATGAAAGCGGCAGGGTCAGCGTTACCCTTTGCAATCTGCGTCAGATTGTTTTCCCATGCAGCCGTAAGCTGCGGAGAAGTTAAGCTGTCCGGCAGGACGCACACAAGGTTTGTGCCGTCTTTGGTAGGAAGTAGCTGCTTGCCCTTGCGCTCGATAAAGCCGCCTTTTACTAACTTTTCAATGACAGCGGCGCGGGTAGCGGGCGTCCCAAGCCCCCGGCGTTCTGCGTCCGGGTCGGTGTCCTCATTCCCAGCGCGTTCCATAGCAGAAAGTAAGGACGCTTCATTGTGGGGCTTCGGCGGCGTCGTTTCATGCTCCGTAACCTTTGCAGCAGGGTTTTCAAAGGTCTGTCCCTCGGTAAAGTCCGGCACATCTAAAACAAGTTCGTTTTCGTCGTCGCTGTCCGGCTTCTTTTTGAGGGTCACCCGGTAAAGCCGTTCCATGTCTTTCCACCCGGCAGCGATTACCGCCTTTCCCTTTGCCGTAAATTCATGGTCGGCGCAGGAGAAAACCGCCGTTACCGCTTCAAAACTGTACGGCTCGGCGGTCGCCATAAGCAGACGCGCCCCGGCAAGGGTAAGGATATTGCGCTCGCTTTCCGGCAGCGCGGTAAGGTCAGCCTTTGCAAGCTCCATAGTGGGAATGATTGCGTGGTGGTCTGATACCTTTTTGCTGTTCAGAACGCGGGAAACTTCCGGCGTAAAGGAAATGCCCGCCATAAAGGGCAGCTTCCCGCATAGCAGCGCGATAATGCCCGTCGCTGTTTCTCCCATGTCATCGGTCAGAAATGCGCTGTCCGTTCTCGGATAGGTCAAGAGCTTCTTTTCATAGAGGGTCTGTGCAAGGTCAAGGGTCTGCTTTGCCGTGTACCCGTAAATACGGTTTGTTTCCCGCTGTAAACTGGTAAGGTCAAAGAGCTTCGGCGGGGCAATGGTTTTCTTTTCTTTCACAAGGGAAGTACAGACAGCCGCCGACGCTTCGCAGGCTGCTTTCAGTTTGCCCGCTTCATCAGCGGCGCAGATCTTCGCGCTTGCCGCTTCTGCGCCGGGGAGCATAAGGCGCACATGATAGTAGGTTTCTTTCTTGAAGTTTGTAATGGCAGCGTCCCGGTCTACAAGCATTTTTAAGGTCGGGGTCTGCACACGTCCCACGTTCAAGGTCTTTCCATACAGGCAGGAGAAAAGGCGGGTCGCATTGATACCGATAAGCCAGTCAGCCTTTGCCCTGCATAGTGCGGAATGATAGAGGGTGTCATACCCGCGCCCGTCCTTCAGATGTTCAAAGCCGCTTCGAATTGCGTCCGTTTCCATAGAGGAAATCCAAAGACGGGTAAAGGGTTTCTTGCAGCCCGCCATTTCATAGACAAATCGGAAAATCAATTCTCCCTCGCGCCCCGCGTCGCAGGCGTTCACGACTTCCGAAACGTCGGCGCGGTGCATGAGGTCTTTCAAGATTTTGAATTGTTTTCCCTTGTCGGCGGCTACGGTGTACTGCCATTCCTGCGGCAGAATGGGTAAGCTGTCATAGCTCCATTTTCTGTACTGCTCCCCATAGGCGGCAGCTTCGGAAAGCTGTACCAAATGCCCGATACACCAAGAAATGATGTACTTGTCATTTTCGATATATCCGTCTTTCTTACCCGTAACGCCAAGGGCGGCGGCAACCGCCGCCCCGACGCTGGGTTTCTCACAAATCACAAGTTTCATTCTTCCTCGTCCTCCTGTTCGGTGTCTGCGATGTCAGTTTCTTCCTCCGGCTCGTCCTCGTCGTACGGGTACATACGCCAAGTGAAAACCTCCTTTCGGTCTTTAATGGGCGTTAAAGATTGACTTCGCAAGTGTGCCTGTTTTGAATAGGGAGAAGCACAAAATCACGGTGTAGGCTGCAAGGGAGAAAATCGCGCTGTGCAGGTTGTCCGCTACAATCATGCTGCCAACCAAAACCGCATAAATGCCGACGCATATCATTATGAGGAAGCCTTGAAAACCGAGGGCGAACAGGGCTTTTAAGTAGTTGTTGCCTATCTGCCCCCACTCTCTGTTGGTCATAGTTGCAAACGGGATAGGCGATACCGAACAGTAAAGGTAAATTTCTATCATTCTGCCGTACAGGATAACCGTGATAAGCACCGACATGATTTTCATGCAAAGGCTCACAAGGCTTGTTTCCATAACGAGCATAAGCAGTTCGGGGATTTCCATAGCGTCAAGTCCGGCTTGCATGGACGAGAGGGCGGCGTCAACGTCGATATTCGTATCGCCGCCGATCACGCCCGCCGCGCCGGAAACAACGTGCTGCGCCATATCGAACACCGCCATAGTGATAGTAAAGGTGTGGGTAACGAGATACACCGCTACCCACGCCTTGAAAAACCACTTAAAGAACATGAACGTGTCAATATCGTGCATATTGTTCTTTTCCGTTACCATGCTGATAAGCTCCACGCATAGAACGTAGGTAATAACAAGCCCCGCAATGGGTACAATCACATTTTCCGACAAGCTCTGTATCATGGAAAATATGCCTGCGTTCCACCCTGCGGGGTTTGTCCTACCTCTGCGGCGATAGTTCCGACTTTTTCGTTTACGTCCCCGAACATAGTTGACAGATTACCGTTAATGGCTCCAATGAGGATTTCCTTTATCCATTCGTTAATCGCGTCAAGTATGCTCTGCATAGGCTAACCCCGCCGCTTAACCGAACAGTCCGGCAAGCAGAGGTACGAGGGTGCCGCCGATAAGGGCAACGCCGCCGCCCGCCATGAGCTGTTTTATCCCCAATTAGGTGTAAAACTCTGCTCGATGGCGGGCGGCGGCGTACAAAAAATCTATATGGTGTTTTTAAGAGAACCGTCCCGGCGGGACAG
>NZ_QTVB01000044.1:0-15002 GCF_003435965.1 Roseburia sp. AF42-8 | reverse complement strand
AAATGACGATACGCGGAAAACCTTGATTTTAAGCCATTTTCGCAAGGTTTTATAAACACTTGCGCGGGCTTATAAGAAGATTTCCGTCTATCAAATCAATAAAAAATAGTAAGAGGAAGAAGAATGGCAGCAAAGTTTTATGCAGTCCGAAAAGGAAAGAAACCGGGTATTTATATGAGTTGGGATATGTGTAAGCAGCAGACCGATGGTTTTCCGGGAGCAGAGTTTAAAAGCTTTCCAACAAGGGAAGCGGCAGAAGAATATATCGGTCAGAAGCATCAGACAGTAGAAAAAGAGCCGGAAAATTATGCCTTTGTGGATGGCTCTTATAATATTGCAACGAAGGTATACGGATATGGCGGCTTTCTGATGGCAGATGGGAAAAAAGAAGTGCTGCAAGGCTCAGGCTCGGAAGAAGAAATGGCATCCATGCGTAATGTGGCAGGAGAAGTATTAGGAAGCATGGCTGCCATTGAGAAGGCAGTGGAGCTTGGACTGGCAGAGCTTACGATATATTATGACTATATGGGTATTGAAATGTGGGCAACAGGAGCATGGAAACGGAATAAGAAAGGAACCATTGCTTATTATGACTATATTCAGAGCATAAAGGATAAAATTACGCTTCATTTTGTAAAAGTAAAAGGGCACTCAGGAGTAGAAGGAAATGAAGAAGCAGACCGGCTGGCAAAAGAGGCAGTCGGAATTGAAATATAGTATCTGCAGATGAGTGGATACGGGGATAAAAAGGAGGAAAGAAATGGTTTCATTAAAGGACGTGGCGAAGCGTTGCGGTGTCTCAACGGCAACAGTAAGTAAAGCGTTGAATGGACATAGTGATATTGGGGAGAAGACCAGGATACGGATTAAAGAAGCAGCACAGGAGATGGGGTATTTTCCGAATGCGGCAGCAAGGGCATTAAAGACGAACCGTTCTTATAACTTAGGAGTACTTTTTAAAGAGGAGGCCGGAAGAGGGCTTACCCATGAATATTTCTCGGGCATCTTAAATGGATTTAAAGAAAAGGCGGAAGAATTAGGCTATGATATCACTTTTATTAATAATGAGCATGTGAATCATAAGATGTCATATCTTGAACACTGTAAATACCGGAATTTTGACGGAGTTGGAATTGTGTGTGCCAGGTTTGAGGAACCGGAGGTACAGGAACTTTTGCAGAGTAATATTCCGATTGTTACTGTGGATTATGTATATTACAACTGCACGGTTGTTTCTTCTAATAATGTAAAAGGGATGAATGAACTGGTACGTTATATTTATTCCAAGGGACACCGGAAAATTGCATACATTTATGGGGAAAAACATTCGGCTGTTACCAGAGATCGTCTGACCAGCTTTTTCCAGACAATGGAGAGCTTTAATCTGAATGTTCCGGATGACTATTTAAAGGAAGGAGAATATTTAGATACCAGGCTTGTGGCAAAGGCAACCAGGGAACTTTTAAATCTGCCTGACCCGCCGACCTGTATTCTCTACCCGGATGATACAGCATTAATTGGTGGGATTAATGTAATTGATGAAATGGGACTTAAAGTACCGGATGATATTTCTATTGCAGGTTTTGATGGAACAAAAGTATCCCAGATGATGAGTCCAAAGATTACGACTATACGGCAGAATACCAGAAAGATTGGGGAAGAGGCCGTAAAACGTCTGGTACAGAGAATCGAGCAGCCTAAGACAACGCTGGTGGAGCGTGTGATTATCAATGGAGAACTTTTGGTAGGAGAATCAGTAGGAGGAATCTGATATGGCACTGCAATTTGTGCTGGGCAGTGCTGGAAGCGGAAAGTCAGACTATGTATTCCGCAAAACAGTCAAAGAAGCTCAGAAGAATTTAAAGAAAAATTATTATGTAGTAGTACCGGAACAGTTCACGATGCAGACGCAGCGTGAACTTGTTCGGTTACAGGAAAAAAACAGTATTATGAATATAGATGTGGTCAGCTTCCAGCGACTGGCATATCGTATTTTCGATGAATTAGGAAAGACGAATATGGCAGTTTTAGAAGAGACCGGGAAAAACCTTGTATTGCGTAAGGTTGCCGAAGAGCAGATGGATGATTTATGCGTCATGCAGGGAAATATGAAAAAGATGGGATATATCAGTGAAGTGAAGTCCCTGATATCAGAGCTGACACAGTATAATATCGATCCGGATACTTTGGAAACATTTATTGAAGAGCAGAATATGCCACCGGCATTTTCCTATAAACTGCAGGATATCCTGACCATGTACCGGGGCTTTCGAAGTGCAATTTCCGGGATGTATATTACTGCTGAAGAAGTTTTAGAAGCCTTCTGTGATATGGCAGAGGAATCAAAGCTTTTACAGGATGCCGTGCTGGTTTTCGATGGATTTACCGGATTTACACCGATTCAGAATAACGTGCTATACCGCCTGATGGGAATTGTATCAGATATATATGTGACAGTAACCATTGACCCGGCAGAGGATATTTATTCCTATCATGATATGCAGGAGCTGTTTGCCATGAGTAAGAAGACTGTAGCCAGCCTAATGAAAATGGCAGAAGAGAAGCATTTTGAAGTAACAGAGCCGGTGGTATTAAAGAATCCCAAAGCTGACCGGTTCCGGGAGGCACCGGTACTACGGTTCTTAGAGCAGAATCTGTTCCGTACCAGACATCATAGCTACGAAAAGAAGGATGAGAAAGAAATCAAAGAAGGCATAGAGATTTTATCCCTGCCAAATCCAAGAAGAGAACTGCAGTATGCAGCAGAAGAGATTGCAAGGCTGGTGCATACCGGAGCATATCGCTACCGGGATTTTGCCATTATTTCCGGTGCCATAGAAGAGTATGGAAGCTATGTGCCGCAGATTATGGAGGAGTTTGGCATTCCGTTTTTCTTAGATACAACGAAAAATATTTTACTGCATCCATTTTTGGAATTTGTCCGGTCTCTTTTGCAGGTAATCGAGGACAATTTTTCAGAGGAAGCAATGTTCCGTTATTTGCGCTGCGGATTATCACAAATCAGTGAGGATGAGATTGACCTGCTGGAAAATTATGTACTGGCAGCAGGCATCCGTGGAAAGAAAAAATGGGAGGCAAGATTTATTTATACCACCCATGAGGTTGCGGAAGAAGATTTAGAAGCTTTAAATGAACTCCGGATCCGTGTAATGGAGCCATTTTCGGAATTGACGGCTGTATTTCATAAAAAAGGTGCTACCGTACGGGAATGCACGACAGCACTCTATCAGTTTATTGTGTCCTTACAGATAGAGCAGCAGTTAAAATACCGGGAGAATCAGTATAAAGAGGCGAAGGACTTAGCCAAGGCAAAGGAATATGCACAGATTTATCGCATTGTAATGGATATTTTGGATAAGATGGCAACGCTTCTGGGTGATGAAGTCATGGACATATCCGAATATGCCAAGGTCTTAGAGGCTGGCTTTGAAGCTGCCAAAGTAGGCGTGATTCCGGGTGGCTATGACTGCGTGATGATTGGTGATATTGAAAGAACCCGTCTTGATGATATAAAAGTATTGTTTATTGTGGGAGTCAATGATGGTATTGTGCCAAAATCCGATAATCGTGGCGGCATTATTTCCCAGCTGGAAAGAGAAGAACTTGCGAAAAATCATATGGAACTGGCTCCTACAGCAAGGGAACGTGTTTTTATCCAGCGTTTTTACCTTTATCTTGCAGTGACAAAGCCATCGAAAAAACTTTATCTTACCTATGCAAGGGTAGGCAGTGATGGAAGTGCAAAGCGCCCGTCCTATTTTATTCATATGATAGAGGGACTGTTCCCGGGGTTAAAAGCAGAGCTGATAACGGGAGAACAGGTTGATGAAACACTGGTAACACCGGAGAGCAGCATGGCATTTCTGTTAGAGGGACTGTATCAGGAAGATGCCGGGTGGAATGATGAGAAGGAAGTACTCTGGCAGGCTTTGCTGCACTGGTATGAAGAGGAACCGGCATATCAGGAGCAGGTAAAAGCTATTCTTGATGCAGCAGAGCTTAAATATCATGCAGAGCCAATCAGCCGGACTGTGGCAAAGGCTCTTTATGGAAATGAGTTAAAGAACAGTGTTACGCGGCTGGAACAGTATGCAGCCTGTGCCTGTGCCCATTTCCTGACTTATGGACTTCGTTTACAGGAACGGGAACTCTTTGAATTCCGTATGACGGATATGGGAAATATCTATCATCAGGCATTGGAAAATTATAGCCGGTATCTGAAAGAATCATTCTATAGCTGGTTTGATATTACAGAAGAAGCACAAAAACAGCTTATGGAGCGGGCGATGGAAGAAGCAATTGCTTCCAGTGGAAATGTAGCCATGGCAGATACAGCGGCAAACCGTTATCAGGTAGCAAAGATGAAAAAGATTTTTGCACGGACCATCTGGGCACTGACCAGCCAGATCCGTCAGGGAAAATTTGAACCATCGCAGTTTGAGGTGGGATTTTCCTATACGGATGATTTAAATGCAGTGAATTTTAAACTCAGTGAAGAAGAGCATATGCGGCTCCAGGGAAGAATTGACCGTATTGATACTTATGAAGACAAAGATAAGTTATATGTAAAGATTATTGATTATAAATCCGGTAATACCGGTTTTGAACTGCTATCTTTGTATCATGGACTGAAGCTTCAGCTTGTGGTTTATATGAATGCAGCAATGGAATTATTTGCAAAGCAAAATCCGGCAAAAGAGGTAGTGCCGGCAGGTATGTTCTACTATCATATTGATGATCCGATGGTGGAAGGAACCGGTAGTGAATCTGAAGAAGAGATTCGAAGAAAGATATTGGAAAATTTACGTCTGGATGGAGTGGTAAATACAGAGGATGATATTTACCGTGCCATGGATGTGGAACTTTCCGGTAAATCCAATGTCCTTCCGATTTCTGTAAATAAGGACGGAACGGTGCGAAAGAGCGATAAGGCTGTGGACAAGGAAGAATTTAGGCTGATTGCGGATTATGCCAGCTATCGGATTGCAGAAGCTGGAAATGCTATTTTAAAGGGAAATACAGAGGTGAATCCGTATCTTTTAAAGAACCGGAGCAGCTGTGATTATTGTCCATATGCTGCGGTCTGTGGATTTGATAAAAAGATTCCGGGATATGAAGTAAGGCGGTTGGAAGAATTATCTTCCGAGGAAATCTATGAACGCATGAAGGAGGTTTTTTAAGAAATGGGAATGACATGGACAAAAGAACAGCAGCAGGTCATTGATTTAAGAAACCGTAATATCTTAGTGTCTGCGGCAGCAGGTTCCGGAAAGACAGCCGTACTGGTAGAGAGAATCAAAGAGCTGGTATTGGATAAGAAGCATCCGGTAGATATTGACCATCTTCTGGTGGTAACCTTCACCAATGCGGCGGCAGCCCAGATGAAAGAGCGTGTAGCAAAAGCCTTGGAAAAGGCATTGCAGGAGAATCCTTCCGATGTGAGATTACAGCAGCAGGCTGCACTGGTGCAGAATGCGCAGATTACTACCATAGACAGTTTCTGCCTTTATGTGCTTCGGAATCATTTTCATGAAATCGGTCTGGAGCCGAATTTCAGGATTGGAGATGAAGGCGAGTTAAAGCTTCTTCGGGAAGATGTAATGACCGGATTGTTTGAACAGTGTTATGAAGAAAAACATCCGGGCTTTTTGCATCTCATTTCCTGTTATGGA
This sequence comes from Roseburia sp. AF42-8, assembly GCF_003435965.1. Taxonomy (NCBI): domain Bacteria; kingdom Bacillati; phylum Bacillota; class Clostridia; order Lachnospirales; family Lachnospiraceae; genus Roseburia; species Roseburia sp. AF42-8. The sequence goes on along the minus strand of NZ_QTVB01000044.1, from coordinate 9,309 downwards.
ACCAGCAGAAGTGATGCACCGGTGCGGGATATGATATTTAAACTTTATTCCTATGCACAGAGCTATCCATGGCCGAAGCAGTGGCTTCGGGAAGCGTTAAGCTGTTATGAGATAAAAACGGAGCAGGAGTTAGAACATGCATCCTTTATTGAAATGACGGTAGAATATGGGAAGCAGATGGTAAGGGGCTATTTAGAGCAGGCAGAGCATTATCTTGAGCTTTGTCAGGATGCAGACGGTCCTTACATGTATGAGGACGCCTGTGAGCAGGATGCAGAGCTGATGGAAGAATTGCTTTCCTGCGATACATATCAGGCTTTTTATGAAGAATTAGGAAAATGTAAATTTGCAACATTAGGCAGGGCAAAGGATTATATCGGAAGTCCGGAAAAGCAGGAGCAGGTAAAGGCAGAACGTAAAAAACTTAAGGATGGAATCGGAAAGTTAAAAAGTGACTGCTTTGCCCTTACTTTTCAGGAAATCTTAGAGCAGCTCGCTCTGGTACAGCCATCAGCAGAAGCGTTAGCTGAAGTGACGGAGCGTTTTATCGATGCTTTCGCAGAAAGAAAGCAGGATAAGAATCTGGTGGATTTCTCAGACCTTGAGCATTTTGCATTAGAGATATTGGTAGAGGAAGAGACCGGGAAACCAACGGAGACAGCAAAAGAATTTCAGAATGCCTATGAAGAAATTATGATCGATGAGTATCAGGACAGCAACTATGTGCAGGAGACGATTCTCCGGGCAATTTCAAGAGAAGTGGTCGGACAGAATAATCTTTTTATGGTAGGAGATGTAAAACAGAGTATTTACCGTTTTCGTCTGGCGAGACCGGAGCTTTTCATGGAAAAGTTTGATACTTATGAGACAACAGATGCACCCTGTCAGCGGATTGATCTGCATAAGAACTTCCGAAGCAGAGATACGGTGCTTACTTTTACCAATGATATTTTCTATCAGATTATGAAACGGAATCTTGGCGGTGTGGATTATACCGGTGAGGCGGCATTGTATTGTGGTGCAGATTATCCGGCGGGAGAGAAAGCAGACGCTTTTGACAGTGAGATTCTTCTTACAACTACACAGGAACTGGAAGAGGGAACAAAACAGCAGATTTCAAAACAGGAACTGGAAGCAAAATTAATTGCAGACCGGATTCGGAAGATGGTAGGCAAAGAAGAGGTGGTAGACGAAGAAACCGGAGAATTCCGGAAAGTCCGCTATGGCGATATTGTAATTTTACTGCGTAGTTTAAGTGAATGGGCGGACCTTTTTGCAGAGGTTTTAAATGCCAATGGAATTCCGGCACATACGGTTTCAAGAACCGGATATTTTTCCACATTAGAAATCAGGACGGTATTAAATTATCTTAGGATATTAGATAATCCAAGACAGGATATTCCACTGGCAGCAGTATTAAAATCCCCAATGGCAGGTCTTTCCGATGAGCAGCTTGCAAGACTCCGGTTACTGGCAGAGGACAAGCCGTATCATCAGTGTGTAAAGATGTTTTTGGAAGCGGAAGAAGAACTGACAGAAAAAGAATCAACAGCGGATGAAGACATGCGGGCAAAATTAAAACGTTTTTCCGAAACATATAAAAAACTTCGTAGACAGACCATGGATATACCAATGCACGAACTGCTGCAAAAGGTATTGAAGGAAACGGGATATGCCAGATATGCATCGGCATTGCCGGCGGGCAGACAGAGACTTGCAAATCTTCATATGCTGTCAGAGAAAGCTATTGCCTATGAGAAAACCAGTTATCGCGGACTTTATCATTTTATAAGATACATTGATGAGCTGCAGAAGTATGATGTGGACTTTGGGGAAGCAGAACTTGTGGGTGAAAATGAAGATGCAGTAAATATAATGAGTATACACAAGAGTAAGGGACTGGAATTTCCGGTCTGCTTTGTCAGTGGAATGGGCAAATCCTTTAATAAGCAGGATAGCCGCAGCAAGATGATTCTGCATCCGAACCTTGGCGTTGGACTTGATATTATTGAGGAAGACAGGCGGATAAAAGTACCTGCATTTTTTAAGAAGGTAATTGCAAGGCAGACAGAATTAGAAAGCCTTGGCGAGGAGCTTCGTGTCTTATATGTGGCATTTACAAGAGCCAAAGAAAAATTGATTATAACCGGTTATATCAAGGATGAAGAAATGCTGCAGCAGATAAGAGAAATTTATTGCGGAAGTAACCGAAAAGCACTTAATTTTAAGGAGCGGGCAGAAGCAAAGACCTTCCTGGAGTGGATCCTTCCGGCGGCAGCCGCCAGTGGCAGCTGGGACAAGGTTTCCTATGTGACACCATGGAGCATGTTAGAGGATGAGGCGGCACATCAGATAACAGAGCATGTGTCATTGAGGCAGCGTGTGCAGCAGGCGGAGGAAGTTTCGGATACTCTGTATGAAAAGATAAAGGAACAGTTATCCTATCAGTATCCGCACCCGGATGCCATTCATCTGGTGACAAAATATTCTGTATCGGAATTAAAACACCGGGCAATGAGGGAGCTTGCAGCAAAGGAAGAAGAGGATGTTACACCGAAATTCTTAGAAGAAGTATCTACCCCATATGTCCCGGCATTTATGGAAGGAAAAGCAGAAGTAAATCAGGGAGCACTGCGTGGAACAGCCATGCATCGTCTGATGGAATGTTATGATTTTACGAAAATGCCGGATCGTTCCGATGAATTTGCAGAAAATATAAAAAAGCAGTTGACAGGACTGGTACAAATGGGTAAAGTATCTGAGGATATGCAAAAATTAATCCGTATACCATCCGTGGAATTATTCTTAAAATCGCAGCTTGCACCCCGTATGAAAGCAGCTGCAATGCGGGATGATTTGTTCCGTGAGAAGCCGTTTGTCATGGGAAATCATGAGATGGAAGAAGAGATGGTTTTAATCCAGGGAATCATAGATGTTTTCTGGGTGGAAGAAGATGGAATCGTACTGCTTGATTATAAGACAGACCGGGTAGACAGTGCCACAAGGCTGCGGGATATGTATAAAGAACAGCTGGATTTATATGCAGAAGCGTTAGAACGGATATTCCCGCTTCCGGTGAAGGAGAAGTATCTTTATTCCTTCCGGCTGAATCAGGCAATTGAAGTATAAGGTGTCATAAGTGATGGGAGGGAAAAAGTTTTTATAGGAAAGGCTTTTGTTTGAAGGCATTTGCTTTAACCTTTGAAATGCCGAAGTTCTAAGGCATATGTTTTCCTTTTTTCTATAAATACAGTCTTTCCAATGTTTGACAGACACATTGCACGGTTCGCTGCCTGCGGATACATGAATAGGCTTGTTAGGGGCACTTAGAATTTCGTCTGCAACCAGGCAACGCTGGTACAGGGATGTACCAGCGAGGCACAGATGAACACGGATGTGAATTTGTGCCGGTTGCCAGACGAAGTTCATATATTAGCCGAAATTCTTAGTGCCCCTTACAGGCGTATGCGGTATCCGCAGACAACGGACAGTGCGACGTGTCGGTCCAAGCAACGGAAAGACAGTTTATCATCAAGGAAAACATACGCCTAAGAACTACTGGTATTTCAATGAAAAAAGCAAATGTTCTCCAAACAAAACCTTTTCCGGTAAACTTTTTCATCCACTCACTTATAATATACCGGAACACAAGGAGAAAAAACGTGAAAATAATTTTAGCATCAGCTTCCCCACGAAGAAAAGAACTCTTAGAGCAGCTTGGACTTACCTTTCTGGTATTTCCGGCACAGGGAGAAGAAAAGCAGGTGGGAGATACGCCTTCTGAGATTGTCATGAATCTGGCGAAGCAGAAAGCGGGAGAGATTTATGAGAAGATGATAGAAGCCAAAGTAGGAGAACAGGACAGTCTGGTAATCGGAGCAGATACCGTCGTGGTAAAGGATGGCAAAGTGCTGGGTAAACCGAAGAACCGGGAGGATGCATTTACAATGTTAAAGGGACTTTCCGGCAGTACCCATGAAGTCTATACCGGAGTGTCACTTTGGATGCGGGAGAATGGAAAGAAGGTACAATACAGCTTTTATGAATGTACGAAAGTTACCATGTATCCGGTTACAGATGAAGAACTGAACCGCTATATAGATACCGGGGAACCAATGGATAAAGCAGGTGCATATGGAATTCAGGGAAAAGCAGCTGCGTTTATCGAAAAAATCGAAGGTGATTACAATAATGTAGTAGGTCTGCCGATTGCCCGGATTTATCAGGAATTGAAACAATTAGGTATTGATGTATATAAATTTTCATAAAACAGGAGGAAAGAATAAATGGAATACGATGAGGTATGTCTGAATTACTTTTTGGAGCATCAGTCACAGTTATTTGATGAAAATGTGGCAGACAGTTTAGAAGAGGCAGAAGCGTTTTTAGAGGACTGTATGGCAGTTATCTGTGACAGCATCAAAGAAGTAAAACAGTTCTTAGACGAAAGCGGCGCGGATGTATCCGGAATGAGCAATCATGAAATTGAAGAAGCAGAAGAAGTTTTTTCACTGCCGGATGGCAGATATCTGGTTGTGGAAGCATAAATGAAAGGGGATTTTATATGAATAATAACTATGATGTAATCATTATCGGTGCAGGTCCGTCCGGAATTTTCTGTGCCTATGAATTAAAGGAAAAAAGACCGGATTTAAAGGTCCTCATGATAGAAAAGGGAAGAAGCATTGAGAAACGCCAGTGCCCGAAGCGTAAGACAAAGGTCTGTGTAGGATGTCAGCCGTGTTCGATTACAACAGGATTTGCCGGAGCAGGAGCATTTTCGGATGGTAAATTATCATTATCACCGGATGTAGGTGGCAATCTGCCGGAAATCTTAGGATATGAAGAAGCATTATCCTTAATTAAAGAATCGGATGATATTTATCTGAAATTTGGTGCAGACACCAATGTTTATGGTGTGGATAAGGAAAAAGAAATCCGTGAGATTCGTAGAAAAGCAATCAATGCCAATTTAAAATTAATCGAGTGTCCGATTCGACACCTTGGAACAGAAGAAGGATATAAGATTTATGCCCGTCTGCAGAAACATTTATTAGACCTTGGCGTGGAAATTCTCTTTAATACCATGGTGGCAGATATTCTGGTAGAAAACAATGCTGTAACTGGTGTTGTAACGGAAAAAGGAGATACATATTATGCGAAAGAAATCATTTCCGCAGTAGGACGTGAAGGCGCAGACTGGTTCTCACATATCTGTAAGGAAAAAGAGATTGAAACCAAGGTAGGTACGGTTGATATCGGTGTCCGTGTCGAAGTGCGTGATGAGGTTATGGATTTCTTAAATACCAACCTTTATGAAGCAAAACTGGTTTATCATACACCAACCTTTGACGATAAAGTGCGTACTTTCTGCACAAACCCATCCGGTGAAGTAGCAACCGAATATTATGATGACGGACTTGCGGTTGTAAATGGACATGCTTACAAGTCGAAAGATATGAAAACAAATAATACCAACTTTGCATTGCTGGTATCCAAGAACTTTACCAAGCCATTTAAGACTCCGATTGAGTATGGTAAACAGATTGCACAGCTTTCCAATATGCTTTGTGATGGCAAAATTTTAGTACAGACATTTGGTGACTTTAAGCGGGGCAGAAGAACTACAGAGGAACGTCTGGCAAGAAACAATCTGATTCCAACCTTAAAGGATGCAGTGCCGGGAGATTTATCACTGGTATTCCCGCATCGTATTATGGTAGATATCGAAGAAATGTTAGAGGCACTGGATAAGGTTACACCTGGTATTGCCAGTGATGAAACATTACTTTATGGTGTAGAAGTAAAATTCTATTCCAATAAAGTTGTTGTCAGCAAAGATTTTGAAACCAGCATTAAAGGTCTGCGCGCCATCGGTGATGGTGCAAGCGTAACCAGAGGATTACAGCAGGCATCTGCAAACGGAATCAGCGTGGCAAGAAGTATATTAAAGAGTCTTGAAGCATAAAAACATACCAAAGAATTGGTTTTCGAATAAGAAAAGGAAGAAAATTCATGGGACGAAAGAGTAAAATTGTCGCAGTGGTCTTAAGCATTTCCGTATTGCTTGGTGGATGCAGTCTTGGAAAAACTGATATTGTATTTACAACAGGATTATCTGCTAATGAAGTTTTTAAGATAGAGCATGAAAAGGTATCTTTGGCAGAAGCCAAGGTATATCTTTGTAACTACCAGAATCTATATGGAAATGTCTATGGAATTGATTTGTGGAAACAGCAGTATCAGACCGATGATTTAGAGCAGTATGTGAAGGACGTTACATTATCGGAAATGACCCGGGTAATCTGCATGGACCAGTTGGCAGAGCAGAAGGAAATTACTTTAAGTAAAGAGGAAAAGACCAATCTGAAGCTGGCTGCAAAAGAATATTATGAGTCATTGAATGAAGAGGAAAAAAGTTATATGGATGTCAGTGAGGCTACCATAGAGAAGCTCTATGAGAATTATGCACTGGCAAGCAAGGTGTATACATCTTTAACAACCGGTGTCAATGAGGAAGTCAGTGATGATGAAGCAAGGGTCATGGAAGCACAGCAGATTTATGTAAAGGATCAGAGCCGTGCAGGAGAGGTGGCATCCAGACTGGCAAATGGAGAGGATTTCCGGACAGTAGCAGCAGATTATAATGAGGCTGCCCAGATTGATATTACCTTTGGAAGAGATGAGATGCCAAAGGAAGTAGAGGATATTGCATTTAACTTAAATGATGATGAAATATCAGGAAGCATTGCGACAGAGGATGGTTATTATTTTATCAAGTGCATCAATAAATTCAATCAGGAGCTGACGGATGCAAATAAGGATAAGATTGTTAAAAAGCGTGAGAAAGAGGCATTTAATGACGAATATGACGCTTTTGTGGCAGATTTATCTTCAAGCCTCAATGAAAAAGTCTGGGATGAACTGGAACTTAAAACAGACGGAACCATAACCACCAACAGTTTTTTTGAAGTGCTGGATAAGTATTATCAGTTAGAAGAGTAGAACAATAGTAGAAAAAATCTACAGAATCTGCCGCTGGCAACTATAAAAGGGAATCTGATGAAAATCAGATTCCCTTTTGGGTAGTTCTTCTTGAACTTTTATTTTGCCAGCAGCATCATGATATCGTTGCTACGCTGGATGAATTTTGTCATAGCATCTACGGATAATGGCTGGTTGCTTAAAACAGCTAAATCGTAAAGCTGCTGACAGAACATTGGTACATGCTCGGAATCTTTGTGATTTAAGATGTACTGGACCAGAGGATGACTGGTATTTAAGGTCAGTGTCTGGTCTGCCGCAAACATGGAAGTATCCATACCGCCCATGCCATTCATGGCATACATTTTCATCATATCCTGCATACGTCTGCCTTCCTCGGAGAGAGTAATAACAGAAGCAATGTCGGCATTTTTCAGTTTGGCAGCTTTAATCGTAAGCTTATCATTCTTTAAAGTATCTTTGAATACTTTGGACAGTGTTTCTTTAGTCTCTTCAGCATTTTCTTCTTTCAGGGAATCGGTAAGGTCTGCATCGATTCGCATGAATTTGAATTTCTCATTACGCTGCTCTAACTGGCTGATGAAGGAGGTATCGATATTGTGATTTAAGATAACTGCATCCATGCCCTGTTCCTTGAACATCTTGATATACTGTCCCTGCTGAACCGGATCGGTAACATAGTAAATCGGTTTTCTTTCATCCTTTTCTTCTGAGTCAGAAGCAGTATCAGCGGTCTTATCAGCATCAGACACATTGTCTGAAGCAGTATCTTCAGCCTTTGTATCTTCGGTATTTCCTTCCATATTTTCTTCTGCTTTTTCGTCTTCTTTCAGAAGCTCCGGAAGAGTAAGGTACTTATCATCTAAGTTCTTAAAGAGAATGTAATCATTCATCTTGTCACAGAACTTGGTATCTTTTAAGCAGCCGAATTTGATAAATGGGCTGATGTCATCCCAGTATTTTTCGTAGCTTTCCTTTTCGGTCTTGCACATACCGATTAATTTATCTGCAACTTTTTTACTGATGTAATCGGAAATCTTCTTTACAAAGCCATCGTTCTGCAGGGCACTACGGGAAACATTAAGCGGAAGGTCAGGACAGTCAATCACGCCCTTTAAGAGCATTAAGAATTCCGGAATCACTTCCTTAATGTTATCTGCGATAAATACCTGGTTATTATATAATTTAATAGTTCCTTCGATGGAATCGTATTCCGTATTAATCTTCGGGAAGTACAGAATACCTTTTAAGTTAAATGGATAGTCCATATTCAGGTGAATCCAGAATAAAGGCTCTTTATAATCCATAAATACTTTACGGTAGAAAGCTTTGTATTCTTCATCGGTACATTCGCTCGGAGTCTTAGTCCACAGTGGGTTCGTATCATTCAATGGAACCGGACGTTTTAAAATCTTAAGCTTTTCGGTTCTTGGAGATACTTCTACGACTTCTTTTTCGCCATTTTCATTTTCTTTTTCTTCTGTCTTTGCTTCTTCCACGATTGTTTCAATGACAGTATCGGTATCTAATTTATCTTCCGGTTGGATGGTCTCATACTGTGGCTCGGCATTTGCCTTGGTCAGATAGATTGGTACCGGCATGAAAGAGCAGTACTTCTCAATGACTTCTCTTGCACGATATTCGTTGGCAAATTCCAAAGCATCTTCATTTAAGAAAAGAGTAATTTTGGTGCCGACTTCGGTACGGTCACTGTCTTTCATATCAAATTCTGTGCCGCCATCGCATTCCCAGTGAACAGCAGTAGCACCATCTTTATAAGAAAGGGTATCAATGTGAACCTCATCTGCAACCATGAAAGCGGAATAGAAGCCCAGTCCGAAATGACCGATAATCTGGTCTTCATTGGCTTTATCTTTGTATTTCTCCAGAAAATCAGTAGCACCGGAGAAGGCAATCTGGTTGATATATTCTTCTACCTCGTCAGCGGTCATTCCAAGGCCGTTATCAATGAAGGTAAGGGTTTTATCGTCCGGGTTGACAATAACGTGGATTTCAGGCTTATAATCGGCTGGAAGGGTATATTCTCCCATCATTTCCAGCTTTTTTAATTTGGTAATGGCATCACAGCCATTGGAAATCAGTTCACGATAGAAAATATCATGATCGGAATACATCCATTTCTTTATAATCGGAAAAATGTTATCGCTGCTAATTGATAAATTTCCATGTTTATTACTCATTTAAAACACTCCTTTTCTTTCTCTATATACTTTCTTGTTTTATTTTGTAGTGTCAGACTACAAATCCTAATAGAAATATTATACTTTGCAAATTTAAAAGTCA
>NZ_QTVB01000043.1:0-15304 GCF_003435965.1 Roseburia sp. AF42-8 | reverse complement strand
TTATGATAAAATATATGAGAAAAAGTTTATAAAAATTTTATGATTTCACTTATTTTTCTTGTAATGGAGGTAGGCATTTGCTACAATAAATGGGAGAAAATATTTTATACTAATGGAGGATGTATTATAATGAGTGAAGAAAATTTCAACACTGAAAATGGAACGAATGAGCAGACATATAGCCAGCCACAGCAGACATATAGTCAGCCACAGCAGACATATAGTCAGCCACAGCAGACATATAGCCAGCCACAGCAGGCATATGAACAGCCACAGCAGAATTATGACCAGCAGGCTTATAACCAGAATCAGCAGTATGCACAGCAGAACTATGGTTATGACCAGTCCCAGCAGGGATATGGAACTTATCAGCAGCCACAGCAGCAGGCATATGGAAGCTTCGACCAGACACAGTATGGTTACAACCAGCCGGCTTCATCCGGAAAAGGAATGGCAATTGCATCCATGGTACTGGGAATTGTATCCATCCCGGCAATTTGTTTCTGGATTGTAGGACTTCCTTGTGCAATTGTAGGATTAATTCTTGGTATTCTTTATAATAAGAAAAACGAGCATTCACCAATGGCAACAGCAGGTATTGTCTGCAGTATTATTACCATTGCACTTCTGGTGCTGGTACTTATCCTGTACATCGTTGGTGCAGTATCATTAAGTTCTTTGGGATATAGCTACTATTATTAAAAAGGAATTGGTGAAGCAGAATGTATCCAGATAACAGGAATCCATATCCGTTGAATCAAAATCAGAATCCGCAGTATGGGAATCCATACCCGCCGAATCAGAACCAGAATCCGCAGTATGGGAATCCATACCCGCCGAATCAGAACCAGAATCCGCAGTATGGGAATCCGTACCCGCCAAATTACAATCAGCGTCCGGCAGATAACCGGAAAGAGGAGCCGGGAAAAGGTTTCGCAGTTGCATCCATGGTGTTGGGGCTGATTTCACTGGTATTATTTTGCACCGGAATCAATATTATAACTGCAATTCTGGCAATTGTTTTTGGAATTATACATCTGGTGAAACAAAAACAGAACCCTGGAATGGCAGTTGCAGGTATTGTAACAGCTGTAGTTGGTATACTTGCATTTGTAACGTACTGGCTTTTGATTATTCATGCAGCAGGCAGAACCAGTGGGCCGGATGAATTCCTAAGACGTTATGAATATCAGTTTGATGGTGAAATGAAAGCACCGGATGACTATCAGGATTTAGAGGATTATCTGCAGCATAATTTTGAGAATTTTTAAGAAGAACATAAGAAGCATTGAATGGAGAATCAAATCTGTTCAGTGCTTTTTGCTTCATTTACCTGGAAATACCGGAAAGTAAAAGGAAAGCACTAACCGTTGAAAAAAATAGTGCTTGACGCACAGACACACAAGTGTAATAATACAATAGTACAATCAAGACGATAACTGAAAGGAGAAGTTATGGAGGAGATTATGAAGGTAAAGGGTCTCAATAAGACCTTTACATTATCCCAGAAACAACAAAAGATTGAGAAAACCAATGAGAAGAAGCGAATTGCAGTGCATGATTTATCATTTACTTCTTATCGGGGAGAGGTGTTTGGACTGCTTGGACCAAACGGAGCCGGAAAGACAACCACACTTCGTATGCTGGCAACACTGATTAAACCGGATTCCGGAGATGCTGTTTTAGATGGCAGCAGTATTGTTAATGCACCGGAAGAAGTACGTGGCAAGATCGGCTTTCTGACCAGTGAACTGAAATTAGAGGGCTTTTTTACACCAAATTATTTATATAATTTCTTTTCGGATTTATATGGAGTAGAGCCGGCTGTCCGGGATGAAAGAAAGAAGAGACTTTTTGACCGCTTCGGCATCACACAGTTTGCAGAAGTGAAAGTAAAGGATATGTCTACCGGTATGAAACAGAAGGTTTCTTTGGTTATTTCCTTAGTCCATGACCCGGAAATCATTATCTTTGATGAACCGACCAACGGCCTTGATGTTCTGACAGCCAAAGTAGTAACGGATTTCCTGTTAGAGCTTAAGAAAGAAGGAAAGAGCATCATCGTTTCTACCCACATTTTCAGCCTGATTGAGAAAATCTGTGACAGAGTCGGAATTATCATCAAGGGAGAAATGATTATCTGCGATACATTAGAGGCAGTGAAAAATGGCAAATCATTAGAAGACAGATTCTTTGAAATCTATGAAGAAACGGTAGGTGAAGCAGAATGAGAAACAATCTTATGACAATTATAAAGAAAGAACTTGCCCGCTTCTTCGGGGATAAGAGAATGGTATTTACGACTATTTTAATGCCAGGCTTACTGATTTATATCATGTACAGCTTCATGGGCAGCGGACTGACCTCCAGATTTGAAGCAGAAGAGGATTATACTTACCGTATTTATGCAGAAAATATGCCATCCTCGGTTTCAGCCATGATAAAAGGCAGTGACATCAATGTGGAATATTTAGACCGGGATGGTGTCAGCGAAGAGGATATGAAGCAGGCGGTAACCGATAAAGATGCGGAAATGCTGATGGTATTTCCGGAAAATTTTGAAGCAGATGTACTGGCATATGACAGCATGACTGCTACCACACCGGCTCCGCAGGTAGCCTTATATTATAATTCCGCAGATACCGAATCCACGGCATGTTATCAGATTATGGCTTCTGTATTAGATGGATATGAAGCTTCTATGGCAAATAAGTTCGATGTCAACAGCGGTGACGAAGAATATGACCTTGCCAGCAAGGAAGACAGCACCGGACAGATTTTCTCCATGATGCTTCCAATGCTGCTTATGATATTCCTTTTCTCAGGATGTATGGCAATTGCACCGGAATCCATAGCAGGGGAAAAGGAGAGAGGAACTATTGCTACCTTATTGGTAACACCGATGAAACGTGGACAGCTTGCCATGGGTAAAATCATCAGCCTTGGTATTATCGGACTTTTAAGTGGAATTTCCAGTTTTGTGGGTACCATGTTATCCCTTCCAAAATTAATGGGAACAGAATCCAATGCAATGGATGCCAGCGTATACAGCGTCACCGATTATATCCTTTTATTGCTGGTGATTCTTACCACAGTATTGGTACTGGTTGGAGCATTAGCTGTAATTTCAGCATTTGCAAAGACAGTAAAGGAAGCCGGTTCCATGATTATGCCGCTGATGGTTGTGGTAATGGTAATTTCCATTACATCCATGCTTGGAAGCGGAGCACCGAAGGAATTTTACTGGTATCTGATTCCTTTCTATAACAGTGTGCAGGGCATGACCGGAATTTTTGATTTCTCCTACAGCGGAATCAATATTGTGGCATGTCTTGTCAGCAACCTTATTTATACCGGTATTTTATCAACGGTACTGGCGAAAATGTTTGGCAGTGAGAAAATTATGTATTCCTAGAAAAAAATACTAGACAAATAGCTTTTATAGGACTAAAATAATGAAAAAACATAGAACAATAGAAAGCTATAACACCAGGTTATAACATCTATTTGCGACAAATGAATGGAGGATGTTATTATGGAAAAGAAGGACTTAGACTGGTCTAATCTTGGATTCGGTTATGTAAAGACCGATAAGAGATATGTATCAAATTTCAAAAACGGAGCATGGGATGAGGGAGCTTTAACCGATGATGCAGATATTGTATTGAATGAATGCGCGGGTGTATTCCAGTATGCACAGACCGTATTTGAAGGATTGAAAGCATATACAACAGAGGATGGACATATCGTTACTTTCCGACCTGACTTAAATGCAAGCCGTCTTGCAGATTCAGCACGCAGACTGGAAATGCCGGTATTCCCGGAAGAGCGTTTTGTAGATGCAGTACAGAAGGTAGTAGAAGCAAATGCTGCATACGTTCCACCATATGGCTCCGGTGCAACACTTTACATCAGACCATACATGATGGGAACAAATCCTGTAATCGGTGTAAAACCAGCGGATGAATATCAGTTCCGTATGTTCTGTACACCGGTAGGACCATATTTCAAGGGCGGCGCAAAGCCAATTACCATCCGTGTCAGTGATTATGACCGTGCAGCACCTTGCGGAACCGGTAATATCAAAGCTGGTCTGAACTACGCAATGAGTCTTCACGCAATCGTAACTGCACATGCAGACGGATTTGATGAGAATATGTACTTAGACCCTAAGACAAGAACTAAGGTAGAAGAGACAGGTGGAGCAAACTTCATCTTCGTTACCAAGGATAATAAACTGGTTACACCGAAGTCAGATTCTATTCTGCCATCCATTACACGTCGTTCACTGGTATATGTTGCAGAACATTATCTTGGAATGGAAGTAGAACACAGAGAAGTATACTTCGATGAAGTAAAAGACTTCGCAGAGGCAGGACTTTGCGGAACAGCAGCAGTTATTTCTCCAATCGGAAAGATTGTTGACCACGGCAAAGAAATCTTAATTCCAAGTGGAATGGAAGAAATGGGACCTGTAACAAAGAAACTTTATGATACTCTGACCGGAATCCAGATGGGACGTATTGAAGCTCCGGAAGGATGGATTAAGAGAATCCTGTAAGAGACATATTGTAAATGAAACATAAGAAACACGCATTGCGGGTTTCTTACATAAACGAGAGGCGGTATCCGGAAGGATGCCGCCTCGTTTTGTGTTGCTCAGTATTTGTAAGAAGCTGCCAGAAATCTGTAAGAACTCCCGGTGGTAGCATCTTTAGATATAGAAAATTTGAAAATAGGAATTGACATTTAAAAATACAGGTTCTATACTTATTAAGAATATGAAAAGACGATGACGAAGAGAGTAGTTTCCATGGAAAGTCAAAGAGAGCCGGGGCAGGTGGAAACCGGCATGAGTAAATGGAAAATGAAAATCACTTCCAAGTTGCAGTTCGAACAGGCAAAGCTGCGTTAGTAGAAACTGACGGATTTCCCCCGTTATGGGAACGTATATGCGAAGCAGAAAGCTTCAAGTATGTTGTAACAAGGTGGTTAGAAACGACAGGCGCGCGTCCTTATTACAGGACGGCGCCTTTTTTACTTTACAGGAAATTGCTTTCCTGTAAAGAAAAAAACGCTCCGCGAGGATGCACACTGCGGCGTATAAGGTAGATGTCGCAAGCGACCGCCGCAGGCGCGAGAATGTGCCAAGGCACATTCTTTTTTACGCGGCTAGCGAGAAACTGAAATTTTAAGGAGGACTAACATGTACGAAAAAGTTTCCCCAAATCTGAATTTTGTGGACAGAGAAAAGCAGACTGTAGAATTCTGGAAAGAAAATGACATTTTTAAGAAAAGTATGGAGAACCGGAAAGAAGGCGAGACCTATACTTTCTATGATGGACCGCCAACTGCAAATGGCAAGCCACATATCGGTCACGTATTAACCCGTGTTATCAAGGATATGATTCCAAGATACCAGACCATGAAGGGCAAATATGTCCCACGTAAAGCCGGATGGGATACCCATGGACTTCCGGTAGAGCTGGAAGTAGAAAAGCTTTTAGGCTTAAACGGAAAAGAGCAGATTGAAGAATATGGTATGGAGCCATTCATCAAGAAATGTAAAGAATCCGTATGGAAATACAAAGGAATGTGGGAAGATTTTTCAGGAACCGTTGGATTCTGGGCTGATATGGATAACCCATATGTAACCTATGATGATAATTTTATTGAATCTGAGTGGTGGGCTCTTAAGAAAATCTGGGATAAGAAGCTGTTATACAAAGGTTTCAAGATTGTTCCTTACTGCCCGAGATGTGGAACTCCGCTTTCTTCCCAGGAAGTAGCACAGGGATATAAGACGGTAAAAGAACGTTCCGCAATCGTAAGATTCAAAGTAATCGGAGAAGATGCATATTTCCTGGCATGGACCACAACTCCATGGACACTTCCATCTAACGTTGCACTTTGTGTAAACCCGGACGAGACTTACTGTAAAGTAAAAGCTGCTGACGGATATACTTATTATATGGCAGAAGCACTGTTAGATAAGGTACTTGGCAAATTTGCGGATGAAGAAAATGGCGTAAAAGCATATGAAGTATTGGATACTTTCACAGGAAAGTCCTTAGAGTACAAGGAATATGAGCCATTATTTGACTGCGCAAAGGAAATCTGTGAGAAACAGCATAAGAAAGGCTACTATGTAACCTGTGATACTTATGTAACCATGACAGATGGTACCGGTATCGTTCACATCGCACCTGCATTTGGTGAAGACGATGCCCAGGTTGGCCGTAGATATGACCTTCCATTTGTCCAGTTAGTAGACGGAAAAGGAGAACTTACCAAAGAGACTCCATATGCCGGTGTATTTGTAAAGAAAGCAGACCCAATGGTATTAAAAGACCTGGAAGAAAAAGGACTACTCTTTGATGCACCAAAATTTGAACATGAATATCCGCACTGCTGGCGTTGTGATACTCCTCTGATTTACTATGCAAGAGAATCCTGGTTCATTAAGATGACCGCAGTAAAAGAGGATTTGATCCGCAATAACAATACCGTAAACTGGATTCCGGAATCTATCGGAAAAGGACGTTTCGGTGACTGGCTTGAAAATATTCAGGACTGGGGTATTTCCCGTAACCGTTACTGGGGAACTCCGCTTCCTGTATGGGAGTGTTCCTGTGGACATCAGGAGTGTATCGGAAGCCGTGCAGAATTAGCAGAGCGCAGTGGTAACCCGGATGATGCCAAAGTAGAATTACATCGTCCATACATTGATGCAGTAACCTTCAAGTGCCCGGATTGTGGCGGCGAAATGCATCGTGTACCGGAAGTAATTGACTGCTGGTTTGACTCAGGAGCAATGCCATTTGCACAGCATCATTATCCATTTGAAAATGAAGACCTCTTTAAACAGCAGTTCCCTGCACAGTTTATTTCCGAGGCAGTAGACCAGACCCGTGGATGGTTCTATTCCCTGATGGCAGAGTCTACCTTATTATTTAATAAAGCACCATATGAAAATGTTATCGTATTGGGACATGTACAGGATGAAAATGGACAGAAGATGAGTAAGTCCAAAGGAAATGCCGTTGACCCGTTTGATGCATTAGAGACTTACGGAGCAGATGCAATCCGCTGGTATTTCTACATCAATTCTGCACCATGGCTGCCAAACCGTTTCCATGGAAAGGCAGTACAGGAAGGACAACGTAAATTCCTTGGAACACTTTGGAATACTTATGCATTCTTCGTGTTGTATGCAAATATTGATGAATTTGATGCAACCAAATATACACTGGATTATGAGAAACTTTCCGTTATGGATAAATGGCTTCTCTCCAAACTCAATACACTGATTAAGACCGTAGATAATAATCTGGGTAATTATCGTATTCCGGAAGCTGCAAGAGCACTGGATGAATTTGTAGATGAGATGAGTAACTGGTATGTAAGACGTTGTCGTGAGCGTTTCTGGGCAAAGGGCATGGAGCAGGATAAAATCAATGCATATATGACTCTTTATACTGCACTGGTAACTGTATGCAAGGTAGCAGCGCCGATGATTCCTTTTATGACAGAAGAAATTTACCAGAACCTGGTATGCAGCATCGACAAGAGTGCGCCGGAAAGCATCCATCTTTGCGACTATCCGGTGGCAAACGAGAGCTGGATAGACAGTGAATTAGAGAAAAATATGGACGAAGTATTGAAAATCGTTGTTATGGGCCGTGCCTGCAGAAATACTGCAAACATCAAGAACCGTCAGCCGATTGGAAATATGTTTGTAAAAGCACCATTTGAATTATCCGAATACTTTACAGAGATTATCGAAGATGAGCTGAATGTAAAGAAAGTGACATTTACAGAGGATGTCAGTGCATATACTAGCTATACCTTCAAACCACAGCTTCGTACCGTTGGACCGAAATTCGGTAAATATTTAGGTCAGATTCAGAAAGCACTTGCAGAATTAGACGGCAACAAGGCAATGGCTGAGCTTAAGAGCACAGGTGCACTGAAACTTGACAGTATAAGCGACGAAGTTGTATTATATGAAGAGGATTTACTTATCACCATGACACAGCAGGAAGGTTATATGACAGAGGGTGATAATGAAGTGACCGTAGTTCTTGATACGAACCTTACTCCGGAACTTTTAGAGGAAGGAATGGTAAGAGAATTAATCAGCAAAATCCAGACAATGCGTAAGGAAGCAGGATTTGAAGTAATGGATAAAATTACTGTTTCATATAAGGCAGAACAGAAGGTAAAAGACATCTTCGCAAAATATGGAGATGAAATTGCAAAAGAAGTTCTGGCTGAGAGCGTTGTGGCTGATACGGTGAACGGATATCAGAAAAAATGGAACATTAATGGTGAAACAGTTGTGCTTGGCGTGGAAAAGAAATAAGCAGAATAAAGATAAGGGAGCGGAGCCGACAGGGGCTTGCTCCCTTTTTGCACAAAAAACACCGGAATCGAAACAAAAGGAGAACATTATGAAAAGCAAAATGTTTGAAAAGGAAACCTTCAAAAAAGAGGTAGTTGAGAACGTAAAACACCTCTATCGTAAGACAATGGATGAAGCAAGCGAGCAGGAAATTTTCCAGGCAGTATCCTACGTTGTAAAAGATGTAATTATTGACCAGTGGCTTGCAACCCAGCAGGAATTTGATAAAGCAGATCCAAAGATTGTATACTATATGTCCATGGAGTTCTTAATGGGCCGTGCATTAGGCAATAACCTGATTAACTTAACGGTATACAATGAAGTGAAAGAAGCTTTAGAGGAAATGGGAATCAACTTAAATGCCATAGAGGATCAGGAGCCGGACCCGGCGCTTGGAAATGGTGGTCTTGGAAGACTTGCGGCATGCTTTATGGAATCTTTGGCAACTCTGGGCTATCCGGCATACGGTTGTGGAATCCGTTACCATTATGGAATGTTCCGTCAGAAAATAGAGAATGGTTATCAGGTAGAAGAACCGGATAACTGGTTACAGAATGGATATCCATTTGAATTAAAACGTCCGGAATACAATTTCGAAGTAAAATTTGGTGGATATGTACGTGCAGAGGCACAGCCAGATGGAAGAACCAGATTCGTACAGGAAGGCTATCAGTCTGTAAAAGCAATTCCTTATGATATGCCAATCGTAGGTTATAACAATAATGTAGTAAATACATTGATGATCTGGGATGCAGAGCCAATGGAATGCTTCGAGCTGGATTCCTTTGATAAAGGTGATTATCATCGTGCAATCGAACAGCAGAACCTTGCAAAGAACTTAGTAGAAGTTCTCTATCCGAATGATAACCATATCGCAGGAAAAGAGCTTCGTTTAAAACAGCAGTACTTCTTTGTATCTGCCAGCTTACAGCGTGCGATTGCAAGATTTAAGAAGAATCATCCAGACATCCATATGCTTCCTGAAAAAGCAGTATTCCAGATGAATGATACCCATCCAACCGTAGCAGTTGCAGAGTTAATGCGTATCTTACTGGATGAAGAAGGCTTAGAGTGGGAGGATGCATGGAATATTACAACAAAATGCTGTGCATATACCAACCATACCATCATGGCAGAAGCATTAGAAAAATGGCCAATCGAGATTTTCTCAAGACTGCTTCCTAGAATTTACCAGATTGTAGAAGAAATCAACCGTCGTTTTGTACTGGAAATCCAGCAGAAATACCCGGGAGACAACCGCAAGGTTGAGAAGATGGCAATTGTATATGATGGTCAGGTTAAAATGGCTCATCTGGCAATCTGTGCAGGATATTCTGTAAATGGTGTAGCGGCACTTCATACAGAAATCCTTAAGAAACAGGAATTAAAAGATTTCTACGAGATGTTCCCGGAGAAATTTAATAATAAGACCAATGGTATTACACAGCGTCGTTTCTTAATGCATGGTGATCCATTGCTTGCAGACTGGGTAACCAAATATGTTGGAAAAGACTGGATTACAGACCTTTCCCGCATCAAGAGATTAGAATTCTATGCAGATGATGAGAAAGTTCAGCAGGAATTTTTAAATATCAAATATAAGAACAAGCTGCGCCTTGCTTCTTATATTGAAGAGCACAATGGTATTGAAGTAAATCCACGTTCTATCTTTGATGTACAGGTAAAACGTCTGCATGAGTACAAACGCCAGCTCTTAAATATTCTTCATGTAATGTATCTTTACAATGAATTAAAAGAGCATCCGGATATGGAATTCATTCCAAGAACCTTCATTTTCGGAGCAAAGGCAGCAGCAGGCTACCGCAATGCAAAGCTTACAATTAAATTAATCAACTCTGTCGCAGATGTCATCAACAATGATAAGTCCATCAACGGAAAGATTAAGGTTGTATTTATCGAAGACTACAAGGTATCCAATGCAGAGATTATTTTTGCAGCAGCAGATGTCAGCGAGCAGATTTCTACCGCAAGTAAGGAAGCTTCCGGAACCGGTAATATGAAGTTCATGCTGAATGGAGCGCTTACTATCGGAACCATGGATGGTGCAAACGTTGAGATGACAGAAGAAGTCGGCAAAGAAAACATGTTTATCTTCGGTATGAGCTCTGACGAAGTGATTGCTCATGAGCAGAAACGCGATTATGACCCAATGCAGATTTTCAACAATGATCAGGATGTCCGTAAAGTTCTGATGCAGTTAATCAACGGATTCTATTCACCAAATGATCCGGAATTGTTCCGTGACCTTTACAACTCACTGCTGAATACACAGTGCACACAGTACGCAGATACTTACTTTATTCTGGCAGACTTCCGTTCTTATGTGGAAGCACAGAAGAAGATTAATGCTGCATATGCAGATGAAAAAGAATGGGCTAGAAAAGCAATCTTAAATATTGCAGCTTCCGGCAAATTCTCATCTGACCGTACGATTCAGGAATATGTGGATGATATCTGGCACCTGAACAAAATCACTGTTACAGTAGATGACAAAGCAGAATAAAATTAAGAAATAAGAGCATAAGCATAAAAACAGAAAGAGGCAGCAGCCCGGCAGGGCGGCTGTCTTTTTCTGTTCAAGCAAATCAATTCTGCTCTTCCACAAGACTGCTGTAGATTATGTTTTCGGGTTATGTCTGCCGGAAAAAATTTACTTGTATTCAAAGAACTTATTTGTTACAATCAACACAAAGCATATATTCTGATTTTCGAATGGCGAAAGCCAGTCTAAATTTCTAGTATCAATTCAATGAATTCTATGCTTTTAAATTCTAATTACAATTAATAAACGCATAGTGCATTGAATAGGCGGAAGTTTAGGAAAACATGAGATATATGCAATCCTGCTTTTCACTGCATTACATGGAACATTCATCCGTAGAGAATGCTTCCACCGAGAAACTGAAAAAGTTACACCGGATGGTAACAGCAGTCAAGCGGGATGGAGAGGTAGGTCTTGCATATATGAAGAGCTTTGAGAGAGAAGAAAGAATTCGGAAACAGGGCGAAGAGGAAGGCAGAAAAGAAGGCTTGGAAGAGGGCGAAATAGTAGGAAAAACGAAGGAAGTTATAAAGCTTGGACGCAGATTCGGAAAGTCAGAGGCGGAAATTATTTTATTGCTGCAGGAGGAACTGCATATAGATAAAGATAAGGCAACGGATTTTCTGGAAAAGTATGATAAGTAAGACGATTAGAAAGAATGTGAGAATTACAGCATGAGCAACAAATTGGCGAAGCATCAGAAACAAAAAGAACGATTAACCGGAAAGCAGAAGAAAGTTCTGTTCTGGAGTTGTTTTGCTGCTTTAAGCATAGCTTTTCTGGCGGTTTGGTTAAACGTATTTTTGACGTCGAATGCACTTCACAGGCAAATGGAAGAGATGGTACTAGGAGAAGATTATGATAGAGAAGATGTAGTGATAACGGATAAAAGGAGCGAAGATGCTTCGGCAGATAATGCCATATCTCAAAATTATTTCTTCTATTATCATGGTGGCAAAACGAATGAATATAATAAGCGGATGCAGGTGCCGGAAAGTGTATATACAGAATATGAGGTGGGAGATACCATAACTGCATATACTACAGATCATATAAAATATTCTTATAATAAAGCGGGCATTCTTCCAGATAAAAAATTTAGGAACAATGAATTAATGAAAGTAGCCGGAGTGGTGCTTGGGGCTGCAATAGGTTTCCTGAGTTTGTGGGGCTTATTAAACAGAAAGATAAGTTAAAAACTATGATTTTAGGAGAAATTCAAGATGTTATATATTATGCGGCATGGAAAAACAGAATGGAATGCATTACATAAAATACAGGGAAGAGCGGATATCCCATTGAATGAAGAAGGACGCCTGATGGCGGAAAAAGCATGGGAAGAGTATAAGGATTTGCACATAGATGTGTGTTATTGTTCTCCGTTGATAAGGGCTGTTGAAACAGCACAAATTGTGTTAAAAAACCGGGAAATTCCAATAATAAAAGATGAACGGCTGATGGAAATGAGTTTTGGTGATTATGAGGGAATCGAAAACAGCTTTGCTATTCCGGATTGCCCGATTAATATTTTGTTTCAAAAGCCGGGAGAATATCACGAATCGATAGGTGGAGCAGAAACCTGGGAGGAACTCTTTGCAAGAACCGGAGCATTTTTGAAGGAAGTGATAGACCCGCAGCTACAGGAAGGTAAGGATATCCTGATTGTGGGACATGGTGCGATGAATGCAAGCATTATCTGTCAGGTGAAAGGTATGCCGATTGAGGAGTTTTGGAGTGCGGGACTTGAACAGTGTAAAATTTTGGAAGTGTAAATTGGATAGATGTTGGAATATGATAAGTGAATGGAATGGAAAAACGGAATGACATGAGTAAATTGGAGTGGACAATAAAATTAATTATTATAGTGGCTGGTTCAGTCGTTGCGGCATATGGCATTACGCTGGCGCTGTATGCGGGATTTGGTGGTGCCACCCTTGCGGTATTATGGCAGGGAATTTCAAAAACATTTCATGTAAGCATCGGTATGGCATCCATGCTGGTAGCCATAGTTATGATTGTATTTGCGTTTTTCTATGACAGGTCACAGATACATATCGGCACGATACTTTATCAGATTGTATATAGCCTTTGTGTAGATTTGTTTGCAAATGCACATGTGTACAGCACGCATATATGGGTAAATGCACTTATCATGTTATTAGGAATTGTGATTTTTGCCATAGGAACCGGATTTTATGCGGCAGCCTCCCTGGGGCGGGGTTCTTATGAGGCACTGACTTTTTCTCTTGCAGAGAAGAACAACTGGCAGGTAAAAATTGTACGAATGGTACTGGATGTCGTGATGGTTGTGACAGGTGTTATGCTGGGCGGAAAATTTGGCATATGCACCATAGTAACAATCCTCATTTCCGGACCGGTCATCCAGTTTACTGCGGCAAAAACGAAAAAGTTAATTTGTGTTGCTTGTGGCAACGACCGTTCTGATATCTAATAGAGGTATCAAAACAAAGGAGGCACATAGGACTGTCCCACTGTGCATCTTATAATTCAAGAATAACTCCTTTACCGGCATATGGAGAATGCGAAGAATAAGAAACAGACAGAGTCGGAGAGGGCAGAAGCAGAGGCTGAATTGGAGGAATAGACATGGCAGCTACAATTATTTATTTGGTAATTTCATTATTGGTTTCACTTATTTTTATCATACTTGGAATTATGCAGTATAGGTCTGAAAAACCAGTATCAATAAATACAGGAGAGAAACCACTTCGTAAAGATGAACTGACAAATGTTACGGAATGGAACCATAGACATGGCAGAAATTTTATTATTTTGGGTTGTGTGCTATTTATTACACAAGCTGTTTTTGGATATTTTATTAAAAAGCTGGATGGCGTTGTGGTTCAGGTGGTTATTTATATGATAGTTCTATTTTCTGAAATCGCATGGGTTGAGTTTGAACATAATATGATGAAAAAGAAAATGATAAAAAAGCATTGAAATAACAACTTATAATTTGCAAAAAAATGAAGGTTCCTGAGGGGCTTTACCCCGATAACCTGGAATTGACCGAGCTCTTTGAGTGAGGGATACTTCTTGTCCGAAGGGTAAGAAAGTGGAACTGAGAAGAATTAAAACAATCGGAAGTTATAAAGGAGAAACACTATGGGATTATTTGGTAAAAGCAAAAAAGAGCGAGAAAAAGAGTATATGAACAGATTAGATGTTCCATTATGTTTAAAAGAAGACTTTGAATTGATTATTGATGATGTATTTACAATTATGGGGGTTGGAACAGTTGCCACAGGAAACATATCAACAGGAATGTGTAGAGAAGGAGAAAATGCGTGTGTTTATAAAACAAATGGAGGTGTATTAGAGACTATAATTACTACCATCGATATACATACAAAAGAACGAAAATCAAATGGTTGTGGATATAAAACAGAGCATGTTGGACTTGGGTTAAGAGGAGTTTCTAAGGAACAATTAGAAAAAGGAGATAGAGTGATTGTAAAGAATGCCAATATGTATGGAATGTAATTACAAATTCCAGTTTGATGGAGAAAAAATCATTCATGCCCTATGTTATATAGTTTTTGTATGTTTTCAGGAAGACTCCTTTATATAGTTCGTTTTGCCTTCCTGATAATGTTCTTACACATAGGCGTGTAAGGAATGTTATTCCTTGATTTTTTTCATACGCCAAATCCATGAAGTCGATGAAGATAATCTTGATGTCAGGAGTGCCATTCAGTTCAATGATTCTATCAATATATTTTGCTCTCGTGATTGTTTTTATATAGGCACCCACTTTCAAAAACACAAATTTTTTTATTTTTTGAAAGTGGAAACTATGTAAAGGCAACCCGAAGGCTGCCCGGACATCAAAGCCTCTAGAAACGCTCAGAGGCTGTTTTACAGTGGGGAAAAAGAAAAAATATCAAAAAATTGATGATTAATGGTGAGCTTGTGATAGAATGAAAAAAGAGAAAAGCAGAAAGGATGTAGTTGTGGAGAATATTTGTTATGATTAGAAAGTTGCTGAACGGAGATATCGATAGAGTTGCTGACATATGGTTAAAGACAAATCTGAAAACGCATTATTTTATTTCCAATCAATACTGGAAAAGTAATTATGAATTAGTGAAAGAAATGATGTCACAATCCGAAGTCTATGTGTTTGAAGTGGATAAGATGATACAAGGATTTGTAGGACTAAATAATGAATATATTGAAGGTATTTTTGTTTCTGAAGAAATGCAGTCATGTGGCATAGGTAAGCTTTTATTGAATTATATTAAGGATAAAAAAGATAGATTACAATTAAATGTATACCAGAAGAATGCCAGAGCAATGCCAGAGCAATTTCTTTT
>NZ_QTVB01000042.1:0-15741 GCF_003435965.1 Roseburia sp. AF42-8 | reverse complement strand
ATTATAACAGAAAGCAAGAGATTTTGTTAAAAAAACTCCTGCAAAACCAGCAAAATTTAAAAGCCGATGGAATTTACTCTTGCACTGGAATTTACTTTTTCAAGTCAGCATACCAGTTTGCCACCAGGCAGCATGATTAAAAACAGCACCTGTCATATTTCAATGGATGTTTCCATAACTAGAGCAATCATAACAGCATCTTTACACCGACAATAATTAAAATTATAACTGACACTATAATCAGGATTTTTCTCTCTGTCCAAAAATTGTCTGTTTTTCTAGTACTTTCAAATGTCACATTTTCTCTTCTATTTACGGGCATATTAGAATTTATCTGTTGTTGCAATAATTGATGTTTCACGGATAGCGGATCTTTTGCATCCATAATCTGTTGGTAAAACCATCTAAGCCACACTATATCTGCATCATCATATTCCACATTTCCTTCATGAACCAACTGATTTCTTTTCCATCTAAGTTCCTTGAGTTTTTTATATGTACTTGTCCATAGATGAATTTTCGCCTGAATCACCCTGTTTGTTTGTTCCATATCCTCGATATACCTTGATATACCATGATTTGTTGCATAAATCTCATTGCATAATTTTTCCAAATGAATATACTCATCTAAAAATTGATTATCCACTTCGTCTCTCTCCTATTCCCTGATTGCCTGCACCACTTTCTGCCATTCTTCCATGGTCTTTGAATAAAATACTTCTATCTTCTGCATATCTCTTTCTTTTCCTGCACATTCCAACTGATAGAAATAATCCCCCAGCTGTTTTGCACCGATTCCCCAGGCCTCTCCCTTTAATCCATGGGATATGGTAACAAAGGATTTCCATAATTCCGCAGTTTCTGTGGTATCTTCTGTTCCAGGATCAGATGCAGTTTCCGTTTTCTGAAGGGATTCTGCTGTTTCATTGAGAAGCTGCAGCTTCTTTTCTTTTTCGTCTGCAAAGATGCCTAACAATGTCCTATAGAACTGTTCGTCTCCATCTGCATAAGACAGTCCTTCCTCTACTGAAATGCCGCATTTTTCCAGCTGGTGAAATATAATATCCGTCTGAAGAGAAGCTGTCTTTTCTTCTCCGCTTAAGTAAAGATTCTGTTCCGGGATACTGTCTTTTAAATATTTTTGTAAGATGCTTTCTAAAGTTTTGGATTTTACCGGTTTGGTAATATACTCTGCAAATCCTTCGTTTTTGTACAGTTCTTTTGCACCAGCTGTTGCATTAGCGGTAAATGCCACTGCCTGCGTATAATGATTTCGTCCTTTCTCATCTGCACGGATGAGGTGCAGCGTCTCTATACCATCCGGCTTTGGCATCATATGGTCTAAAAGAAGTAAATCATATGTTTTCTCTTCACATTTTTGAATGGCAGTATTTCCATCCATCACGGTTTCCATTTTAACCTTTGTCTTATGTAAAAGATGTTCTAATACCATCAAATTCTGCTCATTATCATCTACCGCAAGAATGGTAAAGCTGCTGTAATCCGCATTCATACTTTTCTCACTCTGCTTTATAAAATGATGTTTTTCCGATACTTCTACCCACGGAATCCGAACCGTAAAGGTACTTCCCTTTGTCACTTCACTACTCAGGCTGAGACTTCCACCCATAGCCTCTGCCAGTTGTCTTGCAATATCCAGTCCGAGCCCGATTCCGTCTTTCCTGCTGTTTCTGGCATTATTGCCCCGTTCAAAGCTTTCAAAGATTTTATCCTGATCTTCTTTTCCTATTCCAATTCCACTGTCAGTTACAGTTATCTTTAAAAAGGTATCTCCATTTTCCGCCGCCTTTTCTACACCCAGCTCCACAAAGCCTTCATCTGTGTATTTCACCGCATTTTCCAGAAGATTTATGATAATCTGACGGATATGTGCCTTGTCTCCATAGAAATGTTTTCCCGGTTTTAATAATGGTTCCTCCATCCGCTGCCGGAAGTTTAAAGATTTCTTCTCTGCCTGTGGTCTCATCTGGGCTGCTGCGTCATTGATAACCTCTTCTAAAGCAAATGCATCCTTCTTTATCTGAAGCGTACCACTTTCTAACCGTGAAGCATCTAACACTTCTTCTATCAGTGCAACCATACTGTCACCGGCAGATGCAATTTCTCTGGTATAACTACGGATTTTCTCTTCTGATGTTTCTTCGGAAATCACTTCATTCATACCAAGTATCGTATGCATCGGAGTCCGCAGCTCATGGCTCACTTTCATTAAAAATCTGGTCTTCGCTTCATCCGCACTACGGAGTCTCTGCATCATTTCCAAGTTTTCTGTCTGGTCGATAAACCAGAGCATGCAGCCATCCTTCTCACCATTTTCCACAATATCTTCCATACGAAGTTCATAGATGCGGTCATTTTTATGCAACAGCCTTTCCCGGTTTGTCAGTGCCTGCAGGATTTCTTTTTGCCTGCTTGCGGCACTTCCTACCTTTATTTCCGGGAAAAGTTCCTTCATACGCTGATTGACGGAGATAATTTTATTTTCTGCATCCAGGATAATCAGGCCTTCTTTTCCATGATTAAATGCATTATCCACCGCAGCCTGCAGAGAACCAAAATATCCATAACGAATCATTGCCATCATCATGCAGAACATCATAATTGTCATGGCAATGACTACCGGATTATAACTGCCAAATACACCCAGGCCCTTTAAGATTAATTCCAGTGCAAAAGTTCCCACACCTGCTATCATATAGAGAATCCGTTTCTTATGAATCGGTGAACTCTCCCCGTAACGCATGATACACAAAATAAATACCGCAAGTATTACCGTTCCCAGATGTATATAATGCAGTTTCCAGATGATTCCGGGTATAACTTCAATCCGGTGATATATGCCATCTTTCAATATCCGCATTGTTTTATAAAAATATGGATGATATTCTGCCGTAAATACTCCTGTCAAAACAATTATATTAATTACTGCCTGAATAAAATAAATAAACTTTGGAATTTTTAATCTGCCAAATTCGGATGCAAACCATAAAAATGCCATCAGAAAGCCTGCCTGTCCCACATACTGGATGCACAGCCCGGCAAGTGCCTCACCAACGGTATCCGAATGCACCAGTTCCAGATGAACTCCCACCACAAACAGCATGGTAAAAATATCATAAATAATAAATGCAAGCTGTGCTTTGGAGAGCTTTTTACGAAGGCAGACTGCCAACATAAAAAGCATCAGGATAAGCGCTATAATATTTACCAACACAAGAAAATAGAACATACTTCTTTTCCTTTCGTAAAAGTCTTTTTGACTCTTTTACCATATTATAGCGGAATGCCTGATGCTTTTCCACTGATTTTATTTTGCAAATAAAGGAGTAGATAAATAACGGTCTCCGGAATCCGGAAGCAATACCACAATGTTCTTTCCTTTATTTTCTTTTCTTTTTGCCAGCTCAACAGCTGCCTTTAATGCAGCTCCTGCACTGATTCCCACAAGAATTCCCTCGCTGCGGGCAAATGCCCTTCCTTCTTCAAAGGCATCATCATTTTTGATTGGAATAATCTCGTCATAAACAGAAGTATCCAGTGTGTCCGGAATAAATCCGGCACCGATTCCCTGAATTTTATGAGGTCCGACTTTTCCCTGGGAAAGAACCGGACTGGTTGCAGGTTCTACTGCAACAATGTGTACGGACTTCTTCTGCTTTTTCAGATATTTTCCAACTCCGGTTATGGTTCCACCAGTTCCGACTCCTGCCACAAAAATATCAACGCTGCCTTCTGTCTGTTCCCAGATCTCCGGTCCTGTGGTTTCTTCATGGGCTTTTGGATTTGCCGGATTTTCAAACTGTCCTAAAATAATTGAACCCGGAATCTCTTTATGAAGTTCTTCTGCTTTTTCGATTGCACCCTTCATTCCCTTATACCCTGAGGTCAGCACAATATGCGCTCCATACGCCTGCAGAAGATTCCGACGTTCTACCGTCATGGTTTCCGGCAATGTTAAAATTGCATGATACCCTTTTGCAGCCGCCACAGAAGCAAGTCCGATTCCGGTATTACCGGAAGTTGGCTCGATAATCGTAGCTCCCGGCTTTAATTTGCCCTTTCTCTCTGCATCTTCAATCATGGCAAGTGCCACTCGGTCTTTTACCGAACCTGCCGGATTAAAATATTCCAGCTTGGCAATGATTGCCGCATCCTCTACACCTGCCTCTTTCATATAATTATGAAGATAGAGCATCGGCGTCTTTCCAATCAGTTCCGAAGCACTGTCCACTATTCCTTTCACACACGTTTCCTTCTTTCTATTCCATTCCTTTGATATATCCGGTTGCAGACTGAATTGCCACTGCACCATCTGCAACTGCTGTGACTACCTGACGCAGGCTTTTCGTCCGCACATCTCCTGCCACGAACAGTCCCGCAAGACTGCTGTTGCAGTCTTCTCCTGCAATCACATAGCCTTTCTCATCGAGAACGTCAAGGTTCTTTAATAATTCCGTATTTGGAATCATTCCAACCGCTTCAAAAACACCATCTACAGCTATTGTCCCACCGTTATCTAAAATAATACTATCTACTTTATCTTCCCCGGTGATTTCCTGTACTCTCGTATTGGTAAGTATCGTTACATTGGAAAGCTCTTCTAATTTCTTTTTTGTCTTCTCTGCTCCACGGAATTCTGCTCTCCGGTGAATGAGATATACCTGTTCGCAGATATCGGATAAATACAATGCATCATCCAATGCGGTATCTCCACCACCGATGACTGCAGCTTTCTTTCCCTTATAAAAGGCACCGTCACAGACTGCACAAAAAGAAACTCCTTTTGCCAGCAGCTTTTCTTCTCCCGGCACCCCTAATCTGCGGTTCTGACAGCCTGCCGCATAGACTACGGTTTTCGCCTCTATGTTCTTTCCATCTTCACAGGAAATGACAAAGCTTTGCTCTTTTTTTGTAATGGCTGTAACCTCTGCCTCTTCAATGGTTACTCCAAGTCCTTCGGCATGCTCTAAGAATGCCTCTCCTAAAGAATAACCGTCTTTGCCCGGCAGTCCCGGGTAATTATCTACCCGGCTGCTGTATGCAATCTGTCCGGTTCCAAGATATTCTTTTTCCAGTACAACCGCATCGAGGTTTGCCCGCTTAGCATAGATTGCCGCACTTAAACCTGCCGGCCCGCTTCCAATGATAACTACATCTAACATATTACCAGATCTTCCTTCGTTGATTCGTCGCCTTCAATATGAAATGAATTGAGTACCGGCTGTTCCGGTTCCATCAGAGAAAGAATCATATAGCTTGCTTTACTGTCATATGCAAGACGCTTATCTTCTTCGGATGGTCTCGAAGGAGATTCCGGATGGGAGTGCCAGTTGCCTAAAGGCATGAGACCATTGGCACGCATATCCTTCACGGCTGCTAACTGCTCTTTCGGATCCAGTGTAAAATGCTCATTGGAATGGTCGATATTGGTCAACAGATATACCTTTTCTACCACCTTATCCTCTCCTTCTTTGATTCCGGCAATCAGTCCGCAAGCCTCTTCTGGTACACAGCTTTTGGCATGTGCCAGTATTTTTTCATAATCTGCTTTTTTTAATGAAATCATGCTATCCTCTTTCTATGTTTCATGGGTTATGTATCTGATAACATTTATTTACTGATACATTTATTTATCTGTACATTCTGCCTGTTCATAATCAATCAGCTCTGTTATGGTCGGATGTTCTCCACAAACGGCACATCCCTTTCCATTCCAAGGAAGCTTAATCTTGTGGAATTCCTGCTTAATTGCATCATAGGTCAATAACTGACCGGTCAGCAGATCTCCTACTCCAAGGATGTATTTGATTGCTTCCATTGCCTGAAGGCTTCCGATGACACCACCCATTGCGCCGATAACACCAGCCTGCTTACAGGTCGGTACGGCATCCTTTGGTGGTGGATTCTTAAATACACAACGGTAACATGGTCCCTCTCCCGGAACATAGGTCATTAACTGACCTTTGAAACGGATGATTCCTGCATGGGAGAATGGTTTCTTTGCCATAACACAGGCATCGTTAATTAAGAATTTTGCCGGGAAGTTATCGGTTCCGTCAATGATAAAATCATAATCTGCAATGATGTCCATGATATTTTCACTGGTAATGAATTCACGATATGTACGTACTTCTACATCCGGGTTCATTGCATTAATAGTCTCTTTTGCAGACTGCACTTTTGCTTTGCCTACATCTGCTGTCTGATGAATAATCTGTCTCTGAAGGTTACTTAAATCTACTTCATCTGCATCTGCAATTCCGATGGTACCTACACCTGCTGCTCCAAGATACATTGCTGCCGGTGCTCCAAGTCCGCCTGCTCCGATGATTAAAACTTTTGCATTTAAAAGTTTTTTCTGACCCTTAGCGCCAACTTCTTTTAAAATGATATGTCTGGAATAACGTTCAATCTGCTCATCCGTTAATGCCATAGCTTCCACCTCCCATGAAGTAAAGGAATTCTACATTATCACCATCCTTAAGAACGGTTGTTGCCTTTGCTTCTGTTTCTATAAATTCATCGTTAATGGATACGGTTACATATTCCGGTGTCTCTACATTTTCCTGCTCAATTAATTCCGGAAGTGTTAATCCGTCTTTTACTTCTTTCTTTTCGCCTGCTACTGTAATCTGCATAATTTCCTTCCTCTCACTTTTCTTTATTTTTATTTGTCAAGGGACTGGGTAATCCACTCCTCAAGTACCGCTTTTTTCTCTGCACCACTCTTACGGGCAATTTCTTCGCCATCCTTGAAGAGTACAATGGTTGGTACCGACATTACACTGTATTTTTCTGCCAGTTCTGAATCAAAGTTGGTATTTACTTTATAGACATTTAATTTTTCTGTCTGTTCGTCTGCGATAGCACCAATGACCGGTGACATTTTCTTGCACGGAACACAACTGTCTGAGTAAAAATCAATCAGCACCGGAAGGCTGCTCTTCAATACTTTTTCTTCAAAAGTGTCTTTTGTTACGCGTTCTGCCATTTCTTTCTCCCTTCCAGATGTTTAGTCCTCAACCTTCTTTACAATGAGGTTATAGGTTCCATCTTCGTTATTAACCAGTTTTAAAATCTGATGTCCTTCTTCTTTAATACTGCGTGGTACGTTCTGTACCGGCTCGCCGTCATTCATACGGATTGCAATGACTTCGCCATCCTCTAACTCATCAATTGCAACCTTTGCCTTTACAAAAGTAAGCGGGCACACTTTATCGGTAATATCTACTGTGTCATCAATTCTGATTCCTTCGATTTCCATCTTATTTCTCCTCGTATAATAATTTTTATTTTGAATTTCCATTCAGATTTTTTCTTTTTCTGCTGCTTCCGGCAACTTTATTTTTCTTCAAATGCATTGCGGATTACTTTGCGGAATTCATCTTCTCCTACACGCTGTAAAAGTAAACGGAAACGCTCACCCGGATTTGCATGTTCTTCAAAGAATCCAATGGCGGCATCAGTCACACGGAATAATGTCTCTTCATCGGTAATCAGTGGAAGTAACTGTTCTCCTTTGTAAATATGATTTCCAAATAATCCACCAAAGGATACGATATATCCGCTCTTTCCTTCCCATGCATCTGTCGGGCAGGATTTTACACAACGGCCGCAGTTGGTACATTTATCATAATCAATGGTAACTTCTGTTCCGGTACATTTGATAGCATCTTCACGGCACGCCTTTTCACAGACACCACAATTGATACATTTATCTGCTACCCAGCTTACTTCCATACCACCTTTTACACCGATATCATTTTCTTCTGCCTTAAGACAGTTGTTCTGACATCCGGTAACACCAAATTTGAATTTGTGTGGAAGCTCTCTTCCGAAGTAATGCTCATCTAATTTCTTTGCCAGGCTATAGGTATCGATACATCCGCTCGGGCAGATTTCAGAGCCCTGACATGCGGTAACGGTACGGACTCTCGGTCCACATACACCAGGTTTTACACCGCCGTCTGCTAACTTTGCACGAACCTCTTCTATATCTTCAAAGTTAATAAATGGAATCTCAATGCCCTGTCTGGAAGTCATATGAACATAGCCTTTTCCATATTTTTCTGCCACATCTGCTACTGCTTTAATATTTTCTGCTGTCAGGTTTCCTCCAACTACCTGGATTCTTAAAGAAAAGAATCCTTTCTGTTTCTGGCGCATAAATCCGCCCTTTTTCAATGCCGCATAATCAATTTTTGCCATTATCTGCTTCCTCCATTTACTCTTTGCTTTTCTCTGGTCTGCTCTGATCCATTGCCTGTCTGAAGTCTTCGATTAAATCTTCGACATCTTCAATTCCGACACTGATGCGGATCAAGTCATCAAATACTCCGGCGTCTCTCTTTTCTTCCGGGGTACTGTGTACATTTAATGTAGATTCCGGATGAATCACTAATGTTTTCGTATCTCCGATATTGGAAATAATCAGCGGAAGCTTTAATGCATTGATTATTTCAAATGCCCGTTTCTTGCTTCCGGTCCGTATGGTTAAGATTCCACCAAAACGGTCCTTAAACTGTTTCTTTGCGATTTCATGCCATGGACTGCTCTCCAATCCCGGATAATTGACTGTGACATCCGGATATTCTCTTACAAAAAACCTTGCCAGTTCTGCTGCATTGTCACAGATACGCTCCATCCGGATTCCCAGTGTCTCTAACCCGATGCAGTTATAAAATGCATTCTGCGGAGATAAACAGGCTCCTGTGTTGCGGAACAGCCCATTCCGAAGCTTGGCAGTATAGGCAAATGGTCCAAACTTCTTAAAGTCTGCCATGCCCGGATATTTTTCCACATCCCACTTAAATCTGCCGCTGTCCGTAATAATTCCGCTGATGGAATTGCTGTGACCATTGATGTATTTAGAGGAAGAATTCATTACAATATCCGCTCCTAGGGAAAGCGGCTTCACTAAGAATGCAGTAGCAACCGTATTATCTATAATGAGCGGTACCTGATGCTCATGTGCCAGATTTGCAAGTGCCGTAATATCTGTCACATCAAGTCTTGGATTACCAATGGTCTCTGCAAAGTAAAGACGGGTATGTTCATTGGTCTTTGCTTCAAATGCAGCCAGGTCATTGTTTTCCACATAATGTGTTGTGATACCAAATGCCTCTAAGTCACGGAATAAATCAATGCTGCCGCCATAGAGACTGGCACTGGATACGATTTCATCGCCGGAACGAAGGATATTACAAAATGCATTGTAGAGTGCTGCCATTCCTGATGCACAGGCAACGCTTGCTACGCCACCCTCTAACGCCGTTACTCTTTTTTCAAATGCATCTACCGTAGGATTACTGATTCTCGTATAGGAATATCCCGGTGCCTGATTATGAAAAATCTTTTCTAACTTCTCTGCCGACTCATGCGCGAATGCACTGGATTGATAAACCGGAGTTGTTGTTGCACCTGTATTTGGTTCTCCCTGAAAATCTCCATGTAATAATGCGGTATTAAACTTCATCTTACGCTCCAATTCCTGCACGTCTTATTGTGCACTAAATACTTTGAACTGCCTTAGGAAATCTAATTACGATTATTCCTATTGGTTTTGTATGAATTATATTTTACTATATTTTTCTAATTTGTCAATACTAATTTATCAGAGCATTGTTATTTCTCTCCGAATATGTTATTTTATTCACGCAAGCGACCGCCGCAGGCGCGAGAATGTGCCAAGGCTCATTCTTTGTTCCAACAATACTTTTCAGGAAACACAATACATATTTCTGGAATAACGGAAAGGATTTCCTATGTACACGAGAAAAAAAATTATTTTATCTTTTGCCGGAATGTTTTTCCTGCTGCTTCTTATGATGTCAGCAAGTCTTTTTTTCGGCAGCGTTTTATTAAATCCGAAAGAGATTTTATCCTGTCTGATTCAAAATGACCGGACTTCTGTCACAGGTCTGTTACTTTTTCATATCAGAATTCCACGGATGTTTGGTGCCATTGCTGCCGGCATGGGTTTATCCTGCGCCGGAGTTATCTTACAGACTGTTATGAATAATTCCCTTGCCAGTCCGAATACCATCGGTGTCAATTCCGGAGCCGGATTTGCCGTTATGATTGGGCTTGCCATCTTCCAGGGCCGTGCAACCCATAATGCCATCTTTGCATTTGCAGGTGCCTTTCTGACAACACTTCTTATTTTTGCACTGGCGTATATGGCAGACAGCAAACGTACTACTATTATTCTTGCCGGAATTACCGTTTCTTCTTTTTTAAGTGCCGGAATCAATACGGTAAAATTATTAAGTGATGATATCACTTTAAACCTCACTACCTTTATGATTGGTTCTCTTTCTGATGTCACCACAAAAACGCTTTTTGCTCCCGGCATTGCTATTGTCATTGCGGTTATCATCTCCTGCTTTTTCGGAAGCCACATGAATGTTCTGAGTCTTGGAGAAGATGTTGCCCGCTCCCTTGGCATTCCGGTATCGCTGCTCCGTTTTCTGCTGTTGATGCTTTCTAGTATACTGGCAGGCTGTGTGGTAGCTATGCAGGACTTTTAAGCTTCGTCGGGCTGATTGTTCCTCATATTGCAAGACGGCTCTTCGGCAATGATCTGCGGCTTTTAGTTCCCCTTTGTGCTCTCTTAGGTGCAAGTTTCGTCCTCTTCTGTGACACCCTTGGACGTGTTATTGCCGCACCATATGAACTTCCTGCCGGCATTATTCTTTCTTTTGTTGGCGGACCGTTTTTCTTATATCTTTTATTAGGAAAGAAAGGAGGCCGCAGAGTCCATGCTTAAATTTAATTCCGTTTCCATTGGCTACCACAAGGTGCCTCTGATTAAAAATCTGTCCGTTGAAATTCCTACCGGCAGCATCACAACCATCGTAGGACCAAATGGCTGTGGCAAAACAACGCTGATTTCCGTATTAAATAAATCCAGCCAGCTTTTTAACGGCTCTATCACATTAGATGGCGAAGATATTTATCATATGAATGGACACCTTCGTGCCAGGAAAATTGCATTCCTTCCACAGATTCGCGAAGTAATTCCTGCTCTTCCGGTTCATACCTTAGTGGAGCATGGACGTTTCCCTTATCTTGGTTTTTCGAGACGCCTCACCGAAGAAGACCGCGGACTGGTGGAAGATGCCATGGAATTTACCCATATTACGGATTACCGCAACGTTGCAACTGACACTCTTTCCGGCGGAATAAGACAGCGTGTCTTCTTTGCCATGACTTTAGCCCAGAACTGCGATACGATTATTTTGGATGAACCGACTACCTTCTTAGACTTGGAAAGCCAGAATAATTTCTACCGGATGCTTCCAATCTTAAAGGCACAGGGAAAAACAATTCTTCTGGTGCTGCACGACCTTGCCAAAGCACTTACTATTTCAGACAAACTTATCGTCATGGAATCCGGTGCCATCTGCTTTCAGGGCACTCCGGATGAATGCGTACAAAAAAACGTCTTAAATAAAGTATTTCATACTTCACTTAAGACGTTCTCTGATGCAGAAGGAACTTACTACTTCTTTGAGTAAGTTCCTTACTTTTCCAATGTTTCATTCATACTTCCCATTCGGTAACCGCAAAGATCTAAGGTTACATAGGTAAATCCATATTCCCGGAAAGCTTTTATAATTCTTTCCCTGTTTTCCACTTCCATCAGTTTTGAAAACTCTTCCGGTTCAATCTCTATCCTTGACATCATTCCATGAATTCTTACCCTCACCTGATGAAATCCCATATCCAGCAATAACTGTTCTGCTTTATCTACCATTGCAAGTTTCTCTTCGGATATGGTCTCTCCATAGACAAACCGGGATGACAGACAGGCAAAGGACTGCTTTTCCCAGGTTGGAAGATTCAATGCCTTCGAAAGAACACGGATATCCTGCTTGGTAAAACCACAGTCTCTGAGCGGACTTTTTATGCCTAATTCCGCTACTGCTTTTAATCCCGGACGATAATCTCCGTTATCATCAAGGTTAGAGCCTTCCGCCACATAGACAATTTTCTGCTCTTCTGCAATCTTTAATATCTTTTCAAATAATTCATGCTTGCAAAGATAACAGCGGTTCTTAGGATTCTGTGCAAATCCTTCGATTTCAAGTTCTTCCGATTCTGTAATAAAATGTCTTATATTTTCTTTCCGGCAAAATGCTTCTGCTTCTCCTAACTCTCTCTTTGGAAATAAACAGGAGGACGCAGTTACTGCTATTGCCCGCTCTCCCAATACATCATGCGCCACTTTCAAAAGATAGGTGGAATCCACACCACTTGAGAATGCAACTGCCACGCTGCCTAATTTTTCAAAATATTGTTTTAACGCTTCCTGCTTTTTTAACTGTTCCGGAGTTGGTGCTGCTATTTTATCCATTTCTTATGCCTCTACTTCACTTCTTCTCTGAGTTCTTTTACCGTAGCAAGCTCCAGTCCGACCTTTTCTGCAATTACTTCATCTGTCAGAAGGTCTAAAAGGTTTCTTGCAACACTGATTTTTTCTCTGGCAATTCCACGGGCTTCACCAATTTTAATTCCTTTTGCTTCGCCAATCTTAATGCCCTGCGCTTCACCAATCTTGATGCCCTGCGCTTCACCAATCTCTATTCCCTTGTTGGTCATCTCTTCTGCAAACGTACACATTGTAATCACCTCTCCTGCCTTCACACGTTCTGCTACTGTTTTCTCTATTTTGACATAGGTTTTATCATTTGTAAACACCCGAAGTAGATTCAAAACCGCTTCTACATGGCAGATTGCCTCCGGATGTTCCTTGGGATTATATCTTCCAAGACGTTTTTCTGCAAAAAAATCTGCTACAATTTTAAAATCGCTCTTAAACTCTTTTCGGACTTTCTCCGGCAAAAATGCAATATTAAAAACAAATATTTTATAATCATTTACATACGGTCTTAGTTCCGGAGAAACATCTAAAATGTCAAATAGCGCATTCGGACTTTTCCATTCTGTATCACTGAAATTTAAAACAATCGTAATTGCCGGATATTTTCGTTCTTCCCCACGGTCAATCTGCGCCCGATACACAGCATAATCATACCCCATAATCCGGATGGGCATATTTTTGTCTATCCGACTTTCATTTTCAATCCCAAAAGATGCCACTTTGTATAACCCATTCTTATATAATTTCACAGTATCCCGAAACTGATTCCGAAGATTGTTTTCTTCCACCTTATAGATGCTTTCTGTTGGTCCCTCTTCCAATCCTTCTTCCAAAAGAATCTCCTTTCGAAAAAGTAATACATTATATATGTCAGCAAAAACATCCGAAAATGATTCCAGATATTTTTCTGCCAAATCCTTATCTGCCAAGTATTTTCCCCCTGTTAAATAAATATTTTGGATAAAAAGATTCTGAAAATATGAATATAAGATTATCACGAATACAGGCAGTTCAACACGCCTGCATAATAGATGAATATCGAATATTATTATGAACTGATTTTACTTAAGTATAATAGCAAAAATATTCCGAAGAGCACAAGTATAATAGCAAAAATATTCCGAAGAGCACAAGTACTCTGCGGAATATTTTAATCTAATTTAATAGAATTTATATAATCTTTACAAAGATAAAACATTTTTTCTGTTTTTGTAACTATTTTCTTCTCATTTTTGTCATTTTCCATGTAAACGTTTGCGCACATGTACTTTAACATACCAATGGCGATCAGGTCATTGGCACAGTATATGGCTGTTGGCGGATTCTCACCCTGAATCAGCTTCTCCATGACTGCATAGCCAATCTTACGGTGTCCTAAAGAAATCAGATATTCCAATGCCTTTGCTGCAATTCTTCTTTCATCACAGATGACCTCATCTACTTGATAATTGGTAGAATTACGATTTACTGAAACAATTACTTTAGTCCCTATTTACATTTGTGTGTCCGATGTATCAACAGTATAATTATGCATTTCATGAATTGCGTATGCAATTAGAAAATCAAGTAGTCCAAATTCCATAAAATGAAATTTTAGGGCAAATTACAGACATTAGCTTGGCTGTAGTATTTTTAAACAACATGTGTTAGACTACTGTTATACAAATCGGAAGTTTACAGCGAGGTAAAAGTTTATGAATAACTATAATGAAGTGAAAAAATCATTTGGTACACAAGCAGAGAAATTTGCTTCATATCATATGTCTAAGGCAGAATATACCGATTATTTGATTCGTAGTATTCAGGCAAGGGGCAATGAACATGCATTGGAGGTTGCTGCTGGAACCTGTATATGTGGAAGAGCAGTGGCTCCTTATGTTAAGGACATTACTTGTTTGGATTTGACAGAAGCAATGTTGGAGCAGGGAAAAAAACTGGCAAAGCAAGAAGGTATTCAGAACATATCATTTGTATCGGGGAATGCGGAATGCTTACCTTTTGAAGATGAAACATTTGACCTTGTGATTACAAGACTTTCATTGCACCATTTTGTTGAGCCTGAAAAGCCTTTTCGGGAGATGCAACGAGTTTTG
The DNA here is from genome assembly GCF_003435965.1 of Roseburia sp. AF42-8. Taxonomy (NCBI): domain Bacteria; kingdom Bacillati; phylum Bacillota; class Clostridia; order Lachnospirales; family Lachnospiraceae; genus Roseburia; species Roseburia sp. AF42-8. The sequence continues at coordinate 1,242 of NZ_QTVB01000042.1, read as the reverse complement.
AAAAAAGGTGGAAAACTTGTTATTTGGGACATGGTAGCGACTACAGAAGAATTGCGTGAAACTAATGACGCTATTGAAACGATGCGTGATAACTCACATACAAGAATACTTAGCAGAGAAGAATTTGAAGCATTGTTTGAGGATGCTTTTGAGCTTCAGCTTGAAGAAACAACACTTGTTCCTGTAAATCTACAAAGTTGGATGGATTTGACAAGTACACCAGAGGATATTCAAAAAGATATTATTGATAAAATGGAATACGATTTGAATGGTGGAGATAAAACAGGTTTTAATCCCTATATCAAGGAGGGACAAATATGCTTTGACCATAGGTGGTTATTGCTGATTGGAAAAAAGGAAAACTAATCCCCATTTATCAAGAAAAAGAAACTTTCAGTTTATAGAGTTAAAAAATATAAGTTAAGGAGGCATGTATTATGAAAAAAGTAATCTATCTGCTTGTATTATGTATGGTGCTGGGAATGGCTGGATGTGGAACGAATCAAGAAAATAAAGAACCTGTGTCTGGAAATGTGTCCGTAGAAACAGAAAATAAAGAAAATGATGATGTAGTACAAAATGAGCAAATAGCAGATACTGGCTCATATCCTCCATGTGTTATGGTTGATGGTGTTATATATAAAGACACAGGATATGTAGCGTCAATGCCTGGTTGTGGAACAATGGATGGAGAAATTGTGTCAACAGTGGCAGGGACAGAGTTACCATCTGAAAATAATCAATCAAATTTCGGAAGCGGATATCATTATCAAAGGAGTTCTGAAGGTCAGCTCATAGTAGTCATTGATGACGAACGAATCATATTTAGAGATATTGAAAAAGATGATACGTCTATTCCAATAGAGGTTATCAATTTTAATGCAAAAGTAAAAGAAATTACCGATGATGGAGAACTTCTTGTAACGCATGTGAGTACAGCTGAAGGCTTTTGTCAGATGAATGATGGAGAGTATTATGTATCGGCAGAAAATTTAGCGGAAGATGTTCAGGTGGGAGATATCGTTACAATATGGTTTAATGGAATGATTCAAGAAACATACCCTGCTCAATTGGGGGTAGTTTATAGAATCATAAAACACAATAATTAGTCAAATTCCAGTTTTCTTAACTGGATAAATCGTTAAGGAAAGAATCGAAGGTGGTGCAAACGAAAAAGCAGTATTAAGATTTTTCACTAACTGCCCTTTCGTTTGCATCAATTTCGATTTTTTCTGGTTGAAC
>NZ_QTVB01000041.1:0-16537 GCF_003435965.1 Roseburia sp. AF42-8 | reverse complement strand
TGCTGAATAATGTTATTTTTACGAGAAAGCAATATATAACTATATTAAGAAATCAAGGTGTTTTAGAACGATGGTATTCGATGGAGGAGAAAAAAAGTATTGTTTTTAATTTGTTGACGAGTATTGCACCAAATTTAGATGTTGAGGATATTTCTTTTATTGAAAGACATGCTTTTAGTGATAAAAGTGATGATGAGCAGTTTATGCGATGTTTTCTTCATGATATAACACAGGAAAGTGATGAAATGTTTGAACTTCGGATGATGTTTTATGAACATTATCCGAAGTACGCAAAAGAAATTTATATAGATGTCAAAACAATGATGAATCAATTTGAAGGGAGAACGATACGGCTTATTTCATTTTTGCTAAAAAATAAAATTAAAAGTCAAGGGAGATATGTATATCGTTACGAGGAAGAATTAGTGGATTCAGATAATTCTTTTTTAGTGGATAACGGGGAATATATACTTAAAGAATTGCTTCAATATATACCAAAGGAGTGTGGGTATGAAGTAAAGTATGGCGATTGGTCAGGAGTACATATGTATAAAAGTAGTATTGAAAGGACTTGTGTGGAGTTAGTTAAAAAGGCGACCATAGCTTTGTGCTACAAATCTCCAGAGTATTTTTGGAAATGCTATGAACCATATATGGGGCAGGGGTATTATGTGTTTAATGAAATTATTCTAACAGGATTGACAGTTGTGTCTCCTGAATATAGTAATCGGATAATGCGTTATCTCTGCAGTGATATGGACAAAAATATTTTTGATTACACGAGTGGAGCAGAAGATGAATTAGGGCTTGTAAAAGAGGTTCTAAAAATTCATGGGAATAGTTGTGATAAAGAAGAATTATTAATGATAGAAAATGCAATTTGCCGATATATTTCTCCAAAGGCGTCTGAATGGTATAAAAGAAGAATTGAGCAGAATGAACGAAAAGAATGTCAACCTGTGTATTGGAGTTTTTGGGGAGATTTGCAGTATGAATTATTACGATATTTACCAGAAGAGAGAATTAGCAAAAAAGCAAAAGAATTATTGCGTATACTAGATAGGCGTTTTCATAAAGAACCGTTGTGCTATTATAATAAGAATGGACATGCGGGATGGAGAAAGTCTCCTGTTTCAGGTAAAAATATTAGTAGGGGTCAGTGGCTTCAAATTATTACAAACAACAAGTTGAAGAATCGAGATGGTCGTAGATGGATTGAAGTAGAAGGCGGATTTATTGAAAGTTCTTATGAAGCCTATGCAAGTGATTTTCAATTGGTGGTAGAACAACATCCACAGGAGATGATAGAACTTGTTTTAAAGAATAAGGAACGAGTGTTGCCTGCTTTTGTAGATTCGCTGTTTTTAGGAGTGGAAGTATCGGAAAAGTTGGATGAGGTTGATTCTGTAGTTATAGAGAGGTTATTGGTTGAATTTCCGTGTGACATGAAAAGTTATAGGGCTTTGTATTTTTGTAAGATAGTTGAAAAAATAAGTAATGTTAATTGGTCACCGGAGGTAATGGAACAATTAATGAATATTGCTTTGAGACATTGCAATCCAGAATTAGATAACCCAATGGTAACAAATTCAGAAGATAAAGAAATGAAGAGTTGCAATATGTTGCATAGCAATGCATTAAACTGTGCGAGAGGCAGTGCAGCAATGGTGATAGGACATTTGCTCTGGGAAGATCAGGAAGCGTTTTTACGATTTAAAGATGTTATTGAAGGATTGATGAAAGATGAAAATCCTGCAGTGCGTTTTGCTTCATTGTATGCTTTATGGCCATCTTATAATATTGATAGAGAATGGGCTGCGGAAAAGATATTGCATTTGTATGAGTCAGACATTCGAATGGCAAGTTTTTGTGATTCGAAAAATATGTTCTTTCTCGTATATCCCCAATATAAAGAAAGAGTTATTCGCATTATCGAGAAATGTTTTGAATCTGAAGATAAGCAACTTGTAGAGTTAGGAGGATATGCTGTCTGCGAATTTTATATACGACATAATGAATTTGAAGCAACTATAATGGCTGTTCAATCTAAAAGTGAAGAGCAAATCAAGGTTATATTAGATATGGCTGTAATTTATTTGAACGTCAATGATTATCGAAATAAAGCCCAAAATATAATACTTACTTATAAGAACGTTGATGCAGATGTAGAATTTCCATTAGCCAAAATGTTTTATGATAAGTATGTTGATGCCGAGCGTGATAAAGTGTTTTTGCAGGAATTTATGAAAACTAAAGTAAGTAGAAGGTTGGTAAGGGCATTTGTTCGTTATTTGGAGGAAAGTGCAGTTTTTGTCGTTGATTATGCAGATATTATAATACAGCTTTGCGAGAATGTTTTAAAGATGGAGATTAAAGAGTTGAGAAAACAATGGGGCATAGAAAATGAGCTTTCAAAGTTGATTATTTCTTTATATGATAAGACCGCTAATTCTAGTAGAATGACAGATAAACAGATCGCTGATAAGTGTTTAAACTTATGGGATATCATGTTTGAAAGACAACTTGGATCAGTAAGAGAAATTAGCAGACAATTGATGGAACGGTAAAGAGAGAGAGGGAGCCAAAGAAAATATAGAAATGCAGGTGATAAAGTTATGTTAAAGTTAAAAGAAGGATATCATGTCCCATTTCCGGAGAAACTTTCGGAAGGATATGAAATGGAAGAAAATAGTATCGTTGCAAATGTGGGAGTTGACAAATTAGAAGAGGTAATACAGCATTTTATTGCAATTAAGGATGAACCATTATTTTTTATTCTTGAATTGCCGGCTTCTGGTGAAAAGGAGTCACCAAAAGCTTCGGGAATTGTGACAGCACTTCATAAAGACATTTATTATATTGATGGATGTAGTGTTGATGCGGCACTTATATTATTTGAAAGAACAAAAGATTTGCTGTTAGCAGATGGAATGTGCCAATTTGGCTTTGGATGCCATGAATCACATGATGAAATAATGGTTGAGAAGTACAATGTTGTTTCTATATATAGTCAGGATATAAAAAAATATAATGATTTTTATGAACCACATAATATTAGAGAAGCAGAAAATTTCATTACAGCCTGGGATACATTTTCACTGGAACATCCGGGTTCATCGGAGAGGATAGAGAAAAATGGAAAAACAGTATACGATTTACCGGAATTGTTAAAAGAGTGGGGAATCTATTTAGCTGAAACTGTCGAAGAGTAGCAACTGAGAAATTTATGGCATGGTTAAAAAATGCTCCATTGACAATCACCCCACCCTGCCGTATACTAACCCTAGATTTAATTTTGAAGGGAGAGTGTCCAATGAGAAAATAATTGACTTTTGAGAGCATGAAGATTTTAACTGCGGTAATCGTACCGCTATTTCGTGTTGCCAAAAGTGGATTATGTTCTCATGACCACTCTTTTTTTGTTGCACTTAATTAGCATATTATAAGAAACTGCTGGTGACAGAACGTAACCACTATTTGGTGACAGATAGGAGGCTATATGTCACAGATTAGAGTAAATCATTTAACATTTGCATATGAGGGAAGCTTTGATAATATTTTCGAAAATGTTTCTTTCTCTATTGATACGGACTGGAAACTTGGATTTATCGGAAGAAATGGAAAAGGAAAATCCACGTTTTTAAATTTACTGATGGGAAAATATGAATATACCGGTTCTATTACTTCGAATGCCGTTTTTGATTATTTCCCATATGATATTTCAGAGGAAAAATGGGAATTTCCGGCGGCGGAATTTGTAGAAGAATTCAAGGCAAATCTTGAATTGTGGAGAGTTTATGCGGAGCTTTCGAAGCTGCAGGCAGATGCAGAAATCATGTATCGGCCATGGAAAACACTAAGCTTTGGAGAGCAGACCAAAGTTATGTTGGCAATCCTGTTTTCGCAAGGAAATGATTTCCTGCTGATAGACGAACCCACCAATCATCTGGATGATGGGAGCCGGGAAATGGTAAAACAGTATCTTGCATCGAAAAAGGGCTTTATCCTTGTTTCCCATGACAGGGATTTACTGGATGCCTGCGTAGACCATGTGCTGGTGCTGAATCGCAGTACCATTGAGGTGCAGGCGGGCAACTTTTCCTCCTGGTGGGAAAATAAAGAGAAGAAAGACAATTTTGCAGTAGCGGAAAATGAAAAGCATAAAAAGGAAATAAGTAAGCTCAACGAAGCAGCAAAGAGAGTGCGCAACTGGTCGGAAAGGAGCGAGAACAGCAAAATCGGTTTTGACCCCATAAAGGAAAATGACCGGAGCATCAGCACCCGGGCATATATCGGTTCGAAAACCAAGAAAATGCAGGCAAGAGTAAAGCAGATGGAGCAGCGGATACAGACTGAGATTGCGGAAAAAGAGGGATTGCTGGTGGATTTAGAACAGCCCATTGATTTGAAACTGAATCCCCTGACACATCATAAAGAAGTACTGGTGTCGGCATATCAGTATGGTTTGCGGTATCAAGATGCCGATAAAATGCTGTTTGAAAACCAGACCTTTGAAATCAGAAACGGAGACCGTTTATTTATCAGTGGAAAAAATGGAAGCGGAAAGACCAGCCTGATAAAAGCAATTTTAGGAGAAAAAGAAAATTTTTTGGAACAGGGAGATTTAAGAATTGCGTCCGGAATAGAGATTTCTTATATCAATCAGGACACTTCGCATCTTAGAGGAACCGTGCACTCTTTTTGCATGGAGCACCAGTTAGAGGAAAGTCTGCTTTGCAGTATTTTGCGGCAGCTTGATATCGGACGGGAACAATTTGTCAAAAAGCTGGAAGAATATTCCGAAGGACAGAAGAAAAAGGTAGTGATTGCAGCCAGCCTTTTGAAACCGGCGCATTTGTATATCTGGGATGAACCGCTGAATTATATTGATGTTTTTCAAGAATGCAGCTTGAAAATCTGATTCTTAAATATCAGCCAACTATGTTGGTGGTAGACCATGATGTGCGGTTTCGGGAGAAGATTGCAACGAAAACAGTCTGGTTGTAAAATGTAACTATAGTTTAGAAAAGAGGACCCACCATATGACCAAAGAAGAATGGTACCGGCAGCTTTTTGAACATTTATCAGCCTCTAAATTCAGAAGCAGCTTTCATTTAAAACAAAAAGATATTGCATATATAAAGGAAAAAGGACTGGATGTAATCCGGGAGCATGCCAGGGATTTTATTGCCAAAAGGGAGGCATCGGCAGTAATTCCAAACGATGGAAAGCAGACGCCCATGCGGGGGCATCCGGTTTTTATTGCCCAGCATGCAACGGCAACCTGCTGCCGGGAGTGCATTCGAAAGTGGCATAAGATACAGCCGGGGAAAGAACTGAGTCAGGTGCAGCAGGCTTATCTGGTGGATGTGATTATGACCTGGATAGAAAAAGAGTTGTCACATTATGATAGCCAAATGTGAAATTAAATGTTAAAATACCACAATAGGGTTATTACGAAGAGAGAAAGGTATTTTATAATGGTAGTTTCAATTATTGAAAAAGTGTATTCATTTTTATGGGGAGACTGGATTAAAATTCCGCTTCCGGGGGGAGGAAGTCTTGGCATTTCACTGCTGATTATTTTGTTAATTCCAACAGGAATTTATTTTACGATTCGGACAAAGTTTTTACAGATAAGACTGTTCCCGGATATGGTGCGGGCACTGGTAGCAAAGAAGGAGCATAAAGACAGTCTGTCAACTTTTCAGACGCTGATTGTGTCCACGGCAACCCGTGTGGGAATGGGAAATCTGGTAGGTGTAGTTGCAGCAGTGTCGGCGGGTGGAGCCGGAGCAGTATTCTGGATGTGGATTACAGCGCTGATTGGTTCTGCTACAGCGTTTATTGAAGCAACTCTGGCACAGCTGCATAAGGAAAAAGATCCGCTGTATGGCGGTTACCGCGGTGGTCCGGCATATTATATCCATCATTTTTTTGAAGAAAAGTCAGGAAAGAAGAAAAAACATGTGCTGGTGGCAGTGTTATTTGCCATATCCGGTCTGATTTGCTGGTGTGGAATCAGCCAGGTAATCAGTAATTCAGTGGTATCTTCTTTTGAAAATGCATTTCATATTCCACCCTTGTATACAACAATTGTTCTGGTGGCAGTTGCGGCAGTGATTGTATTGCGGAAAAATGCAACGGTAAAAGTACTGGATATGATAGTACCGATTATGGCAGTGTGTTATTTCTTTATTACATTATTTATTATTATCGTAAATTTCCGCAGTATTCCGGGCGTATTTGGCAGGATTTTTGAAGAGGCATTTGGTATCCGGCAGGTAGTATCCGGTGGATTTGGAGCAGTGCTTATGAATGGAGTTAAGAGAGGACTGTTTTCTAATGAAGCAGGTTCCGGTTCAGCACCTTGTGCAGCGGCAGCAGCGGAATGCGATAATCCGGTACGTGCGGGACTGACACAGGCATTGGGCGTATTTATCGATACGATTATCATTTGCAGTTGTACCGCTATGATTATGCTTATTGCACCGGAAAAGATAATTGCAGGAAAAGCTGGTATGGATTTGCTGCAGTCCACCATGCAGTATCATCTGGGCAGATTCGGAGTTATCTTTATTGCACTGACCTTATTTCTGTTCAGCTTTTCCACATTTCTTGGAATATTGTTTTATGCCAGAAGCAATGTGGCATATTTATTTGGAGATAAATGGATCTGGCAGACCCTTTATAAAGTCGTTGCACTGATTATGCTTTTTATCGGCGGAATTGCAACCTATACCTTCGTATGGGATTTAGGCGATGTGGGAATCGGACTGATGACGATATTTAATATCGGAATGCTGTATCTTATGGGGGGACAGGCATTGAAGGCACTGTCGGAGTATGAGAAAGAGAAAAAGACTGAAAGCGACAGTAATCAAAATCCAGCAGCGGGAATTATTTTTTTTGAAGAAGAGAAATAGTAAAAAAGAAGTAGTTATCAAAACCGGTGATTCCATGTTATACTAGGGAGAAAACTACAAAAGGAGAAATTTATAGTTATGGGTCGTGAATCATTTAAGTCCCGTATGGGATTTATACTAGTAAGCGCAGGATGCGCAATCGGAATTGGAAATGTGTGGAGATTTCCGTATGTGGCAGGACAGAATGGCGGAGGAATTTTTGTACTGTTTTATCTGATATTCCTGATTGCCATGGGACTTCCGGTACTGACAATGGAATTAGCAGTCGGAAGAGCCAGCAGAAAAAGTGCAGTTTTAGGATATAAGGCATTGGAGAAGCCAAATAGTAAATGGCATATTCATGGCTGGGTGGCAATTTTCGGCTGTTATATGCTGATGATGTATTATACAACGGTTTCCGGCTGGATGGTAACTTATTTCTATAAGTTTGTAAAAGGTGAATTTACCCCGGGAATGGATGCCGAGCAGACCGGAGCTGTGTTCAGCAATCTTTTAGCAGATCCCAAACAGATGGCATTCTGGATGATACTGACGGTTGTGGTGGGATTCTTTGTATGCAGCCGCGGCTTGCAGAACGGATTGGAAAAAATCAGTAAAGTTATGATGAGTGCATTGCTGATACTGATTATTGTCCTTGCAGTACACAGCCTGACACTTTCCGGAGCCGGCGAGGGATTAAAGTTCTATCTGGTGCCAAATATGGACAGTGTCCGGGAAGTCGGTTTGAAAAATGTAATAACCTCTGCCATGAATCAGGCATTCTTTACTTTGAGCCTTGGCGTGGCAGCAATGGAGATTTTTGGAAGTTACATGGGAAAAGACCATACGCTGGCAGGAGAAGGAGTACGTATCTGTGCACTGGATACCTTTGTGGCGATTATGGCAGGATTGATTATTTTTCCGGCATGCTTCAGCTATGGCGTGGAAGTAGGCGTAGGACCAAGCCTTATCTTTGTGACACTGCCAAATGTCTTTGTAAATATGGGTGGCGGCAGAATCTGGGGCGCACTGTTCTTCCTGTTCATGACATTTGCAAGCTTTTCTACGGTAATTGCCGTATTTGAAAATATCATGTCCTTCTGCATGGATATGTTTGGCTGGAACCGCAACAAAGCGGCACTGGTAAATGGAATCATTATTCTTATTGCCAGTCTGCCATGTGTTTTAGGATACAATGTGTGGAGCAATCTCCACCTGATTGGCGGAAGGGATGTGCTGGACAGCGAGGATTTTATAGTAAGTAACCTGCTGCTGCCAATCGGTTCTCTTGTTTACCTGCTGTTCTGTGTGACGAAGTGGGGCTGGGGATTTGACAACTACTTAGAGGAAGCAAATACCGGAAAAGGCATTAAGATTGCAAGAAGATTAAAACCATATTTCCAGTTTATCCTTCCGATACTGATTCTGTTTATTTTGATTCAGGGATTATTATAAAAGCGGAAAAAGTGTGTAATTGCAGGAAGCATATGCGATTGCATCATTAAAAATAAAGTGTGCACTGCGGCGTATAAGGTAGATGTCGCAAGCGACCGCCGCAGGCGCGAGAATGTGCCAAGGCACATTCTTTTTAATTTTTATTTTACCAGTGCTTCTGCATAATCCAGTGCATCCACAATATTGTGATGGAAATTTTCTTTTCCAACTAATTCAATAAAACCATCTTTTTCCATCACGCGCATTGGCTGCTCATTGACATGGGAGAATACCAGCGTGATATTTTTGCGTTTTGCACGGTTGGCAAGCTCATGGAGAGAACGCATTGCGCTGGCATCAATGGCAGGAACGCTACGCATACGGATGACAACAACCTTCGTATGATGGTTACTGTTGATATTAAGAATCTGGTCTGCTGCGGCGAAAAACATCGGACCGCAGATTTCAAAAACACTGATGGAATGCGGGATGTCACGTAGTTTTTCCGCTTCACCCGGTGTAATGTCAGGAGAATCTGTGTATTTCCATGCTTTGATATCAGCTGTTTCTGCCATACGTTTCATAAAGAGCAGAGCTGCTAATACAACACCGATTTCGATGGCAACCACAAGGTCGAAAAATACCGTTAAGAAAAAGGTTGCAACCAGAACGATGATGTCACTCTTAGGTGCCATCTTACAAAGGCGGAAGAAAGAGGACCAGTCTGCCATGTTAGCGGCAACTACTAAAAGTACGGCAGCCAGTGTTGTCATAGGAATCAGTGCAGCCAGCGGCATCAGCACCAGAAGAATAATGGTTAAAGTGATACAGTGGGTGATTCCGGCAATCGGAGTACGTCCACCGTTTCGGACATTGGCAGCAGTTCTGGCAATGGCTCCGGTGGCAGGAATTCCGCCGAAGAGACCGGAGAAAATATTTCCAAGCCCCTGTCCCACTAACTCAGCATTGGATTTATGGGTATCGCCAATCATACCATCGGAAACAACAGCAGACAGTAAGGACTCAATTCCAGCTAAGATTGCAATGGTAAATGCCGGGGACAACATTTCCTGTACCAGCTTCATGGAAAGGGATGGAACATGAAAACCTGGAAATGCAGAATTTAATTCCCCGTAAACACTTCCGATGGTATTGACCGGAAGCTTGGCAAAATAAACCACTGCTGTTGTTACGATAATCGCAATCAGAGACCCCGGAATCTTATCGGTAACCTTCGGCCAGAGCAGCATAATTGCAACAGCCGCAATGCCAATCAGGGTTGCAGTCAGGTTGATGGAGCGGATATTTTTTGCATATACAATTACTTTATCTAAGAATTCAGAAGGAACAGAGGCAATATCCATACCGAAGAAATCCTTTAACTGTCCTACAAATAAAGTAACTGCGATTCCACAGGTAAATCCGGTGGTAATGGTATAGGGAATGTATTTAATCAGGGAGCCAAAACGGCAGATTCCCATAATCACTAAGATAATACCGGCAAGAATGGTAGCAACAATCAGACCGTCGGTTCCATACTCTGCAACGATGCCATAGATGATAACAACGAAAGCGGCAGTCGGACCGCCAATCTGTACACGGCTTCCGCCAAAGAATGAAATAAAAAATCCTGCGATAATTGCAGTATAAAGCCCCTGTTCCGGACCAACACCGGATGCAATCGCAAGGGCAATCGATAGTGGCAGAGCGATGATGGCAACAATGATACCGGAAATGATATCCTTCATCAGCTGCTCCTTCGTGTAGCCCTTCATCACATCAAAGAGCTTTGGTCGTAGTTCGTTCATAATAAAATCTCCTCATTTGTTCCTTTGTTTATGGTGGAAGATGAAATTTCTGTTTTGTCAGGATATCTGCACAGATATTCTAGAATACAGCGAAAACTTCACCTTCCCCCACTAAACACGCAATTCAAAAGTTTAGCACTCTTATAGTCTTATTTCAATGACAAAATCCAATTTTCAGCCATTTGGTCAACAAATTTGAAAAAATAAAATTTTTTTGGAAATTTTAAAACCTCATCCATTTTTCATCCGTCTAGCAAGTGAAAGGAGGAAGAGCAATGCATGAGATGGAAACTTTTATAATGATGGCAAAAGAGGATATCAAAAATCAGAAGTTTACATAATGGAGTAGACTATAGTATGGTTTTTGATTATAATTATTATATTAGTAACAATGGTGATACAAAGGCAGCTTTTGGGAATGATTTTAAGAGTTACTATATGCATTATATGTCCAATGGAAAAGCAGAAGGAAGAACTGCTAAATAGTGTGCCAGGAACAAAGGAGAATGAAGATGTGGAAAGAGTTTAAGAAGTTTGCAGTAAGAGGAAATATGTTAGACCTTGCAGTCGGTGAGATTATCGGTGGTGCTTTTAATTAACTGGTAAGCTCGCTGGTAGACAATGTAATTATGCCGATTCTTAGTCTTGTAGTTGGAAGACTGGATTTCAGTAACTGGTTTATTGCACTGGAAGCAACACGCTGTCCACATTGTACAAGCATGCTTGAAATCGAAGGGTAAGATAAAAAGCAGAATTTGAAAACAGAATTGAAAAATAAAATAAAAAACAGGATGTACCAATGAAACTATATTTAGCTCCCTTAGAGGGAATTACAGGATATGTATACCGGCAGGCTTACCATGCATGCTATGAAGATGCCGACAAATATTTTACACCATTTTTAGCACCACATACGAAGCGGAGCTCAATGCCAGAGAAAGAAATGATTTAATCCCGGAGCATAATGCCGGCATGTATACCGTACCACAGGTGCTGTCAAAGAGCGGAGAAGATGTGGCAGCAATTGCAGAAGAGCTGAAAGCATTTGGCTATCAGGAAATTAATATCAACGCCGGATGCCCTTCCGGAACGGTAGTATCGAAGGGAAGAGGTGCCGGACTTTTAGATGATGAAAGAGCCTTGCTTCATTTCCTGGATGAAATGTTTGAAAAGACGGATGCAGAGATTTCCATTAAGACAAGACTTGGCATGGAATATCCGGATGAATTTGAAGGCATTTTAAAAATATACAATCGTTTCCCGATAAAGGAGCTGATTTTACATCCCCGTGTCAGAGAAGATTATTATAAAAATAAGCCGGATTGGACGATGGTAGAGTATGCACTGGAGTACAGCAGGAATCCGCTGGTTTACAATGGAGATATTTTTACAGTGGAAGATTATGAGCGGTTTACAGAACGTTTTCCAACGATAGATGCCATTATGTTAGGGCGTGGTGTTATAAGAGACCCGGCACTCATAGAGAAAATCCGCTCCGGTAGCACAATAGACAGGGCTGCTGAATTAAAGCGGCTTTATACATTTCACAATAAGCTGGTTGCCGGCTATCAGGAAGAAATGTCCGGGGAGAAAAATGTCCTCTTTAAAATGAAAGAATTGTGGTTTTATCTTGGCACACAGTTTACCGGAATTGAAAAACCGTTGAAGAAGATAAAGAAAGCAAACAGCCTGATAGAATATCAGGCTGCTGTTTCAGAGATATTTTCAACTGGTGCTGGAAAATAACCGAAAGAGTCAAATGACATAGAATCATGATGTAATATCAATTGATATGCAATAAAAATTATCACACGATATAAATTGCTATTCGGTATAAATGGGTGAAATAGAAACATCGTCCCCATCCAAAGTCAGAATAGCGATAGTACAGGAGGAACCACTGCGGCTTCGACCGGCACTGCCCGGATTGATGAAAGTAGTGGTTCCCCTTTTGCTTACTTCATAATGGTGGGTATGCCCGGTAATAATAAAATCTGCTTCCGGTTGTGGATAAGGCAAATCGCTTTTCTTATGGATGAGATAGAAAATCTTCCCACCAATGGGAGCCGCCAGAGTCTCCGGCAGATATTTCGTCCATTCGCCCTTGTCACAGTTCCCCTTGATAATATAAAGCGGAACATGCAGTTCTTTTAAAGTTTCATAACATTTGAGACTTCCAATATCTCCTGCGTGCAGAAGATAATCACAGCTTTGCAGCTCGTCTAAAAATGTATCCTTTAATACACCATGTGTATCTGATAAAATTCCAATTTTCATAAAATGTACCTTTTTGTATGTGTCCTATTAAATTGCGAGAGCGGGATTACTGGTTTGGGGTTACTTTTTCATTTTATAACGGTTATAATGAAATAACAAGTGTCCGATGATTGGGAGAGGGGAAAAGACATCGATAAATCATTGGAATAGAAAGAGAATTTGATTTACTTTAAAATGCCGTAGTTCTAAGACACAAGTTTTTCTTTTGACGATAAGAACAGTCTTTCCAATGTTTGACAAAAAACACTGCATTGTTCGCCGGAACGCGGATACCTTATGATGCTTGCTAGGGGCACTTGGAATTTCGTCTGGTAATAGGCAACGCTGGCACAGGGACGTGCCAGCGAGGTGCATTTGAGCATGGATGCGAATATGCACCGGTTGCGGAAAATATATATAATCATGCCGAAATGCTTAGTGCCCCTTCCAAGCATCATCTGGCATCCGTCTCCGACGGACGATGCAGTGCTTTTGGTCAAAGCAACGGAAAGACAGTTTCCCCATCAAGAAAAACCTGTGTCTAAGAACTACTGGCATTTCAAAGAGAAAAACAAAATTCTCTTTCTATTCCAATATTTAGAAATCCATTTCCCCATTTCCCAATCACCGAACCACGGGATAATTAGAATTTTTAGAGTCATTATAAGGATTATAATTTTTGGAACCCGTGCCAGCGAGGTGCATTTGAGCATGGATGCGAATATGCACCGGTTGCCGGAAAAGCCAATAAGCAGAACAAAATTCATAGTGCCACTTGCAGACGTTGTATCGCATCTGGCTTCAATGGACAGGCTGACACGGATGAAATAACAATAGTTTTATAACCCAAAATTGATTGAATGCAGGAAAAGGAAAAAGGAGAAAAATATGTTTCGAATCGGTTGCCATTTATCATCATCAAAAGGCTTCCTTGCTATGGCAAAGCAGGCAGAGGAAATCGGAGCCAATACATTTCAGTTTTTTACCAGAAATCCAAGAGGCGGTAAAGCAAAGGATTTAGATGTGAAAGATATAGCTGCATATCAGCAGTATGCTGCGGAGCATGGCATCGGGCAGATTCTTGCCCATGCACCCTATACAATAAATGCCTGCGGCAAAGATGAGAGGGTACAGGAATTTGCCAGAGAGACCATGGCGGATGATTTGCGGCGTTTAGAGGAGATACCGGACTGCAAATATAATTTTCATCCTGGCAGTCATGTGCAGCAGGGAGCGGAAGTCGGAATTGAAAAGATTGCAGGAGTCTTAAATGAAATCATGTGGCAGGAGCAGAAAACAACAGTGCTGCTTGAGACCATGGCTGGAAAAGGAACAGAAGTAGGAAGAAACTTTGAAGAACTGCAGGAGATTTTAAGCCGGGTAAAATATCCGGAGAAAATGGGAGTTTGTCTGGATACCTGCCATGTTTTTGATGGCGGCTATGATATCAGCGGACATTTAGAGGAAGTATTAGAAGAATTTGACCGCATTATCGGACTGGATAAACTGTGTGCCATTCATTTGAATGATTCGAAAAATGTACTGGGCAGCCATAAAGACCGTCATGAATGTCTGGGTGCAGGCAATCTGACCATGGATGCCATTGTGCGGATAATCAACCATCCGGCATTGAAAAAACTGCCGTTTTACCTTGAAACACCGAATGATTTAGAAGGCTATGCCAGAGAGATTGCCATGTTAAAAGCGGCAAGAAAGGCTTAGCTTAAAGGTTAAGATTTTCGGAAAAAAGAACGATATATCAGGTATAAGACGGCATGGAGGCAATTTTGTCTTAAAATTAGGAGGAGAAACATGATTCGTGTAACAGGAAATAACAGCCTTTTGATGAGTTCGCTGAATACGGACACAGACAATGATACAAAAGTGGTGGACTTGTTAAAAAAGAGCAGTGAGACAGAGAAGAGCAGCAAAACAACCGGGAAAAAGAGTGAAGAATATGACAGTGTCAAGAAGTCTGCATCCTCACTCAAAGCAAGTGCAGCAGTATTAAGTGAAACAGGAGAGGATTCCATTTTTGCCAAGGCAGAAGAAAGCGGAGATTATTCCGATTTGATTTCACTGATAGAGCGTTTTACCGGAGATTATAACAGTCTTTTAGAAAGCCTGTCAGACCTTGATACAGACAAATCTGCAAATTACAGCAAGGAATTAAAAAGCATTGTTTCCGGTCAGAGTGAAGCGTTACAGAAGGTCGGCATTACCGTAGACAGTAATGGAAAACTTGTAATAGATGAGGAAACTCTGAAAAATGCAGATAAGAAGGAATTAAAAGACCTGTTTCAGGGAGAAAATTCCGTTGCAGGAAAAGTTGCTGATAAAAGCATTTACATCGGAGCAAATGCTGCGGCTGACCAGTATGTGGACAGTTGTGCCAACTATACAGCAGGTGGTACATCCGCAGAATATGTCCAGATGGCAAATCTGATAGGCAGTTACTTAGACTCTCTTTCTTGAGATTAAAGTGTCACTAAGTCAGAAAGAAGCGGTTCAAAAATAACACCCTGCAAAGTATCATCCGAAAGCGACTGCGAATAGGAAATACAGGAAGCAATAAAATGAGCTGCCTGCATGGTACATTCTTGTAAGGAGAAGCCCCGTAAGGTAAGTGCCGATACAATACTGACGAAGATGTCGCCGGTTCCGGGATACCCCGGACCGGCTTTTTTCGTGGAAACAGTATCCACATTTCCGCTGCTATCGGAAATATAGTTAAGGAAAGTGTCGCCTTTTGGACAGCCGGTAATAATACATTTTTTCACACCTAGTGCATGAAGCTTTTTGGAAATGGCAGAAAGCTCCGAATCGGTGCAGTCATGCTCCGGATAAGGCGTATCTGTTAAAAGGCAGGCTTCCGTCAGATTTGGTGTGATAATATCACCCCGGGATACAAAGTCTTTCATGTGATTGCAGAATTCCGGCGTAATATGCTGATAGGCTCTGCCGTGGTCACCCATTACCGGGTCTATAATAAAAAGAGGTTTTTCGGTGAGAGAATCATAGTAATCGGAAATGGCATGAAGCTGTTCTTTTGCACCAAGGTAGCCGCAGTAGATGCCGTCCCAGTTCATGGAAAGAATATTCAGTGCAGCAAAATAATCCTTAAGCTGTCCGGTTAAATCAATTTTCAAGTGGGTAGGGAAACCGGTATGATTGCTGAAAACAGAAGTAGGCACAGGGATTCCCTGTACCTTACATGCACTTACCACCGGGAGGGACACGCTCATGGAGCAGCGTCCCACACCGGATATATCATTGATGATCAGAAGCTTTGGTGGTAAAGTATTTAATTTCATGCACATGCGTTTTCCTTTCCAAGACGTGGCAGCATATTAGATTTTGCCAGTACCGGACGCAGTGCCATGTATACAGCAGTCGCTACGATAACGGATAATACTGCATTGATGCTGGTTGCTGCAATGTTAATAGAAAGTGTAACTTCTGCTGCAGGTTTTCCTAAGATAACCAGTTTGTAGAAGTAGCCGAACAGTGGGTCAAATACAACGTTGAATAACAGTCCGCAGATACTTGCGATGACAACCCATTTGAAAATGTGCCTGCTATCTTTGGAAGTGGAAATTTTACCAATTTTGTGAGCAACCAGACCGGTAATCAGGCCGATGCAGAATTTTAAGATAAAAGTCTTTGGTGCGTATACAATGTAAATCGGGTCTAAAAGGTCGCCGATTGTCATACCGATGGCACCGCCAATTCCACCATAAACACCGCCTAATAATAATGCACCTAATACACATACCGCGTTCCCAAGGTGGATAGATGTGGCATCTCCGCCAGGAAGTGCGATTTTAATCTGTAAGAATGTGAATACCACATAGGAAAGTGCTGCCATAAGAGCAGTCAGTACAAGTTTGTAGATTCTTTCGTTTTTCATTATAAAGTCCTCTTTTCTTTCTCTTTGTTGCGGTTTATCATAAAACAGAAATGGCATTATAAAAACATCCAATTTTGATAAAAATGACCATGCCAGTTTAAAGATGAAGAGCAAGTTTTTTATGAATGTAATAATAAAAGAGTCCAATGGAAAGGCATATGGTAAGGCGTATAAATAAAAGTCTTTTCAATATGGTAAGGCGTATAAATAAAAGTCTTTTCAAT
>NZ_QTVB01000040.1:0-19013 GCF_003435965.1 Roseburia sp. AF42-8 | reverse complement strand
GAATTGTTTCTAAAATAATTGTAAAAAATGTAGACATTTTGCTGAAAGTTTAGTAAGATTATATAGAAATGAAAATGAAAATACAAAAAGGTGGGTAACAAGGACCATTTTCAAAAGAATGGTGTTCCCATAATTTTATAGAAATGTAGGTGGATAAATTGGATATAGCATCACTTATTGGTACCCTGATGGGACTTGCAATGGTTTTATTTGGAATTATTCAAAGTGCAGGTGTATCGGCAATATGGAATACATATATGGACTTCCCATCCGCTGTTATTACGATTGGAGGATCTATTGCTGGTGTTCTGGCATGTAACAGTATGGCAGATTTCATTAATGGCTTTAAGTCAGCGGGAAATGCTTTTAAGTTACATAAGAATGACCCGAGTGAGATTATTGGAAATATCATTAATCTTTCAAATATTGCCAGAAAAGAGGGGCTTCTTGCATTGGAAGAAGCAGCGAATGATATTGATGATGACTTTCTGAAAAAAGGAGTTATGCTGGTAGTAGATGGAACTGACCCGGAACTGGTGCGTGGAATTCTGGAAACAGATTTGGGCTGCATTGAGGACCGGCATAAGAAAGTAATCGGCTTCTGGGAAAAGTGGGGAGAATTAGCTCCGGCTTGGGGTATGATTGGTACCCTGATTGGTCTGATTAATATGTTGAAGGATTTACAGGATGCATCTTCCATCGGACCTAATATGGCAGTTGCCTGATTACAACATTGTATGGTTCGCTGATATCTAACTGGATCTGTAATCCGATTGCATCAAAGATGTCAGATAATAATGCCAGAGAAATTATAATGAAAGAGGTTACCGTTGAGGGACT
Organism: Roseburia sp. AF42-8; assembly: GCF_003435965.1. Lineage (NCBI taxonomy): Bacteria > Bacillati > Bacillota > Clostridia > Lachnospirales > Lachnospiraceae > Roseburia > Roseburia sp. AF42-8. Next base: position 18,173 of record NZ_QTVB01000040.1, on the reverse strand, counting down.
TTTGTCTATTCAGGCAGGAGAAAACCCTCGTGTAATAGAAGAAAAACTGAAATCATTCCTGTCACCACAGGCAAGAGAGGCTTATAATGCACAAGATGAAGCCGGAGGTGAAGAATAATGGCGAGAAAGAAGCGGGAACCGGAAGCAAAGCCGGCGGCTGGCTGGATAACCACCTTTAGTGATTTGATGAATCTGTTGCTGTGCTTTTTCGTGCTGCTTTTTTCCATGTCTACCGTTGATGCAGAGAAGTTTCAGATGGTGATAGCCTCGTTGCAGAGCAGCTTAAGTATTATGCCGGCAGGCAGTATGAGTATTGGCGAGGGAGAAATGGTGGGCAACGGAATCAGCCAGTTGCCGAATATTGATGTTTATTTTGAAACGTCCTCAGGAGAGGATGGGGATTCCCAGGGTGGCAAAACAGAAGAGACTGAGACTGAGACAGATGTAGCAGAGCAGTATAAAGAACAGGCATTGTCGGAATCAGAACAAATGGCAGAACAAATCGAGCAGCAGATAGAGGCGGGGGGATTACAGAATCAGGTGGAAGTAGATTTTAATGCCGAGTATGTAAAACTTACATTAAATGGAGCAATATTATTTGATTCGGCAAAGGCAAATATCCGGGAAGATGCCCAGCCGCTGATTGCTAAAATAGGAACTATCCTGGAAAACTATGACAGCAATGTGATTGAAATTGAAGGACATACCGACAATGTGCCAATCCATTCGTCAAAATATGAAAACAATAATGTACTGTCCATGTACCGGGCACTTTCTGTGGCGGATTTTATCCGGGATAATACCACATTGGATCCGGCACTGATTAAATCCTCAGGAAGAGGGGAATATGTTCCTGTAGCAGATAATACTACAGAGGAAGGCAGAGCAAGAAACCGTCGTGTTGAAATTAAGGTATATAATTCATATAATTCCGGCGGCGCTACAGAATAGGAGGAAATAAGATGAAGAAGAACCTTATGTCAGTGCTTATTTTGGCACTGGTTCTGGTGAACCTGATTTTGACAGGAATACTTACAATAACAATCCTGCCGCAAACAAAGAAATCCAATGAGCTGGTAAACAAGGTATGCAGTGCAATTGATCTGGAGCTGGAGAGTGGGGATGGAACTGAGTCTGCCAGCATTCCAATGGACCAGATTGTGACCTATAAAATTGAAGATGCCATGACAATCAATTTAAAAACAGGTGCAGATGGCGAAACTCATTATGTAAAGCTTACAGCATCCATTTCCATGGACAGCAAGAACGATGGATATAAAACCTATGGCGAAGATATGGCTGATCGTGAAACAATTTTAAAAGATACCATTAATAGCGTAATTAATACCTATACAATGGATGAATTTAATGCGGATCGGCAGGCGGTTAAAGACGCTATACTGGCAGAACTACAGAAGCAGTTTGGTTCAGATTTTATCATTGCAGTCAACTTCTCGGAAGTAACTGTAGTATAGGATTAAAAATAGTAAGCATGAAATATAAGGTGGTGAGAGTCCGTGAGCGAAGTTTTATCTCAGAATGAGATAGATAACCTGCTTCAGGCATTGAGCAGCGGCGAGCTGGATGTAGAAGAAATGAAGGACAATGGCGAGAAGCAGATTAAGAATTATGATTTCGCCAGACCTTCCAAGTTTTCAAAAGAACACTTAAGAACACTGGAGATTGTGTTTGAACATTATGGCAGACTGATATCCACAAATCTTCCGGTTTATCTAAGAAAAAATATTCAGGTTGAGGTGATGAACTCTGAAGCAGTTACCTATTCTGAGTTTTCAAATGCACTTTCTAATCCGGTGGTTCTTGGTATTGTTAATTTTTCTCCATTGAAAGGTTCGGTTATTCTGGAGATTGCTTCAAATCTTGCATATGCCATGGTGGATCGTATGCTTGGTGGAAGCGGAGAACCATTAGCGAAAGTCCGTGACTTTTCAGAAATAGAGTTGCTGATTATAGAAAGAATTATGGGAGTCTGCGTCGACCTGCTCCGGGAACCGTGGGAAAATGTTGTGGATTTACATCCAAGACTGGAACGTATTGAAACAAATTCGCAGTTTGCCCAGATTATTTCTCCGAGTGAAATGATTGCAATTGTTACAATTAATGTAAAAATAGGAGATGTTGAAGGTCTGATGAATATCTGCCTTCCGTATCTTACTTTGGAACCTGTTATGGACAAGTTGAATACAAAATACTGGTATTCTACCATGCAGGAAAAAGATGAACAGCGTTATACGGAAGCAATTGAAACTTTGATTTCAAAAGCACCGATACCTGTAAAAGCAATTTTAGGTAACAGCACCATATCGGTAAACGACTTCATGAATTTACAGGTGGGTGATATAGTTAGATTGGACACGAAAGTGGACCAGGAGCTGGATGTTTACGTTGGAAACATTCGTAAGTTTACTGCATTGCCGGGAGCTTCGGGTGATGACTATGCAGTAAGAGTAATGTCAGTAATTAGAGAGGAGCAGTAAGTGATGGATGGAGTACTATCGCAAGAAGAAATCAATGCCCTGCTAAATAATCCGGGTGCATCATCAGATACGGCAGATGGACAGCTGAGTGATTCAGAAAAAGACACAATCGGTGAAATTGCTAATATCAGTATGGGTACCGCAGCAACGACATTGTTTTCGCTGGTGAACCGTAAAGTGGAAATATCCACACCGGTTGTTACCATGGCAAACTGGGACGACGTGGTAAAGGCGTATGAGCGTCCGTGTGTATTTATACGAATCGGATTCACCGTTGGATTGGATGGAAGCAATATCCTGATATTAAAGGAGCATGATGTTAAGGTCATTACAGATCTTATGATGGGAGGAGACGGAACCAATACAGACGTGGAACTGGGAGAGCTTCATTTAAGCGCAATCAGTGAAGCAATGAATCAGATGATGGGTTCTGCAGCTACATCATTATCATCCATGCTGAATAAAAAGATTGATATCAGCCCGCCTGTTGCAGATCTGATTGATCTGACAGGAAATATTGATGAGGGAGCAATTGATGATTTCCTGACACAGCCATTTGTGAAAATCTCTTTTAAAATGGAAATTGGTGATCTTGTGGACAGTGAAATCATGCAGCTGTATCCGGTATCTTTTGCGAGAGAGATGTGTAAAAGTATTACGGAGACCATGACAGGTGGAAATGAACCAATACAGGAAGCAACACCACAGCCGGCACCGGCTCCTGCACCACAACCACAGGCAAGCCAGCCAGCACCACAGCCTCAGCCAATGATAAATCAGCAGCCAATGATGGGACAGCCGATGATGGGGCAGCCAATGATGGGACAACCTGTAGATATGTCGGCAATGTATGCAAACCAGCAGGTAAATGTACAGCCGGCTCAGTTCCAAAATTTTACTGGAGATATGAATGGGGTATTTCCAAAGGAAAATATTGATCTTATTATGGATGTACCATTGGAAGTAACCGTGGAACTGGGAAGAACCAGTAAATCCATTCATGATATATTGGATTTTGCTCCGGGAACAATCATTGAATTGAATAAGATTGCTGGAGAACCAATTGATGTACTGGTAAATGGAAAGTACGTTGCAAAAGGTGAAGTAGTTGTAATTGAAGAAAGCTTTGGTGTAAGAATTACAGAGATTATTAAATAATTAGCAAGGAGATAACTAATATGGCAAAGAGTATTTTAATTTGTGATGATGCAGCTTTTATGAGAATGATGATTAAGGATATCCTTACCAAAAATGGATATACAGTTGCCGGAGAAGCAGAAAATGGAGTAAAGGCAATCGAAAAATATAATGAAGTACATCCAGACCTGGTACTGATGGATATTACCATGCCGGAGATGGACGGAATTCAGGCATTAAAAAAGATTAAAGAAGCAGATGCAAGTGCATGTGTAATTATGTGTTCTGCAATGGGCCAGCAGGCAATGGTTATTGAAGCAATCCAGTCTGGTGCAAAGGATTTTATTGTAAAACCATTTCAGGCAGAACGTGTTCTTGAAGCAGTAAAAAAAGTAGTGGGTTAATATGATATTACTGAGTAGCAGAACATCGGGTGTACAAAGCTTTTTCCAATTGATAGGTGTATTGCTGATATTTGTTTTTGTGCTTGCAATTACATATTATGTAACAAAATGGATTGCCGGATATCAGAAGCAACATAATTTTCAGAAGAATATGCGGGTAGTGGAGACTATGAAACTCACTACAAATAAGTATATTCAGATTATAGAGGTGGGAGAGACCTATCTCGTAATCGGAATCGGAAAAGATGAAGTGACGATGTTAGCACAGCTTACAAGGGAACAGTTAAATGATGTTTCGCTGGAAGATACGGTGAAATATCAGAATACAGGAGAAAGTTTCTCTAACATTATGAAACAGTTCAAAGAACATTTACCGAAGAGCAGGCATAAGGATGAGTAATTTTAAGAAGAAATACTGTCTGGTATCTTTTATATTTGCGGTTATTGCAGTTGTTGTTACACTGGTGGCATTTGTACCACAGAAAGCGTATGCGGCATCTGTAAATATACCTGGGGTAACTGACAGCAGTAATAGTAATCAGTCAACTGAAAATGGCAATGGTCCAGATGGAACAGCATCCTCTGGTAATAATGGACTTTCTGTTAATATTAATAATGGAGAGGGAAATTTATCCGGGACAGTTCGGATTTTTCTGGTACTGACTGTAATTGCGTTAGCACCATCTATTCTTATTATGCTGACTTCCTTTACCAGAATTATTATTGTGCTTCATTTTGTAAGAGCAGCAATTGGAACGCAGACTGTTCCGCCAAATCAGGTGTTGATTGGACTGGCGTTGTTCCTTACCCTGTTTATTATGAGCCCGGTTTTTACACAGATTAATGAAAATGCATTGAAACCGCTGGATGCCGGTGAAATCACGCAGGAACAGGCCTTTGAGGCAGGAATGGAGCCAATCCGTGAATTTATGTTTAAACAGACACAGGCAAAGGACATCAATACATTTTGTGACATTGCCGGCGTGACTTATGAGACACAGGATGATATATCCAATACTGTGCTGATTCCGAGCTTTATTTTAAGTGAGCTGAGACAGGCATTTATTATTGGATTTGTTATATATATTCCGTTTATTGTAATTGACATGGTAGTAGCATCTGTCCTTATGTCGATGGGTATGATGATGCTTCCGCCAACTACGATTTCTCTTCCGTTTAAGATTCTGCTGTTTGTGCTTGCTGATGGATGGAATCTTGTTATCAGGGAACTGGTAGAGACATTTTACTGATGAAAGAGGTGTAGAAATTGATTACACAGGGAGAAGTTTTAGATATTGCAAGGGATGCTATTTATAATATTATTTTAACTTCGGCTCCATTGCTTTTAATATCACTTATCGTAGGCTTGATTATTAGTATTTTTCAGACGGTTACATCTATTCAGGAACAGACGCTTACCTTTGTACCGAAGATTCTGGCTGTATTTGCAGGAATGCTTCTCTTTGGAGCGTGGATGCTGAATAATATGACTGATTTTATGACGAGATTGTGGTCTGATTTTAGTTTATATATCAGTTGATATACAGGTAGAGATAAAACATGGTTAATTATAGTTTCTCACTGCTTACATTTGAATATTTTTTGCTGGTTCTGGTGAGGATTACTTCTTTTGTTTTTTCGGCTCCATTTTTTAGCATGTCGAATACTCCGGGAAGAGTCAAAATTGGTTTCTCAGTATTTGTATCCATCCTGTTGATTGGAGTATTACCTGAAAGCACGATAGAATATGGAGGAGTAATTGAATATGCCACAATTGTCGTGAAAGAGGGAATTACAGGATTGCTGATTGGTTTTGGAGCAAATATTTGTAATTCCATTGTTTTATTTGCGGGTAATATTATGGATTTAAATATGGGCTTGTCCATGGCGACCGAGTATGATCCGGTAAGTAAAACAAATTCTCCGATAACAGGTAATTTTTATAATTATCTGGTCATGTTATTGCTCATGTCCAGTGGAATGTATCAGTATATCTTACAGGCAATTGTTGATTCTTTCACTCTGATTCCGGTAAATGGTCAGAATTTTATGTGGGATTCCCTGCTTCAGACCATGGTTTCTTATATGACGGATTCCATGGTGCTTGGTTTCCGGGTGGCACTTCCTGTTTTTGCAGTGTTAATGATATTGAACTGTATTCTTGGAATCATGGCAAAGATTGCACCACAGATGAATATGTTTTCTGTTGGTATCCAGCTTAAGATATTGCTTGGATTTCTGGTTTTGTTTTTGACGATACAGCTGCTTCCGTATGTATCCGATTTTGTGTTTACTGAGATGAAACGGATGGTTACCGGAATTGCATCAGGAATGCATGGATAAGCTGGTACATGAATAGGAGATTTATATGGAGGAAAGAGATTTACTTCTGAAATATAATCTGCAGTGGTTCGCAAAAGAGGGACCTGGCGGCGAAAAGACAGAGCCGGCAACTGCAAAAAAATTAAAAGATGCAAGAGAAGAAGGAAAAGTTGCAAAAAGCAAGGAATTTTCCGGAGCAGTAGATTTAATTGTTTTATTCCTGGGATTGAAGATTTTTGGAAGCTATGTTTCAGAAACCTTAATGAATGAGTTTTCAGGTTTCTATCGGAAAATCCCGGATATTCTATTAGAAAATAAGACAGGCATGACAGTAAAATCCAGCCATATGCTAATGTCACAGGCTGTGATTGAAATGATAAAGGTCATGATACCGTTTCTTTTAATCGGAATAGTGGTAACGTTTTTAGTCAGTGTACTTCAGGTGGGCTGGAAAATAAGCGGGAAGCCATTAAAACCGGAATTATCAAAGTTTAATCCTATCAATGGTTTTAAACGGATGTTTTCCAAAGATTCTCTGTTTGAACTTGTAAAGTCTATTGTCAAAGTGGCGCTGGTCATGTATGTGGCGTATTCCGAGATTAGGGACAGGCAGGGAGAATTATTTGTTATCTATGATATGGAACTGTTGCAGGCAGTTGCATTGATTGCCGGACTTATTGTGGATGTGGGTTTAAAAACAAGCCTGGTTTACCTGATTGTCGGAATCGCTGATTTGATTTATCAGAAACATAAATTCAAAGAAGAAATGAAGATGACCAAACAGGAGGTAAAGGACGAGTATAAAAATACTGAAGGAGACCCACAGATTAAGGGAAGACAGCGTCAGAGAATGCGTGAGGCATCGCAGCGACGAATGATGCAGGATGTGCCGAAGGCAGACGTAGTCATTACGAACCCGACCCATTATGCAGTTGCGATAAGGTATGATGCGGAAGTATCCAAAGCACCGGTTGTGGTTGCAAAGGGTGAAGATTTTCTTGCTGCAAAGATTAAGGAAGTGGCAAGAGAAAATCAGGTGGAAATTGTAGAGAATAAACCGTTGGCGCGTATGCTTTATGCAAATGTAAATGTCGGAGCAGAAATTCCACCGGAATTGTATCAGGCAGTTGCAGAAGTGCTTGCGATGGTTTACAATCTAAAAGGCAGAAATTAATACGAATTTAAATGAAAGGAGGAAACCGGAATGAAAAAAGCGGATTTTGGTGTAGCAATCTATCTTCTTGCTGCAGTCATATTCTTTATTATTCCGATTCCTTCTATTTTATTGGATGTCATGCTGGCGATTAATATTTCACTGGCAATGATTATTCTTTTTAATGCATTATTTGCAAAAGAAGTGCTGGATATGTCATTTTTCCCGACACTGTTATTGTTTACCACCATATTCCGAATCTCATTAAATGTTTCTTCCACCCGATTGATTTTATCTACCGGTGAACCAGGAAATGTAGTAGAGACCTTTGGAGGCTTTGTAGGTGGTGGTAATCTTGTAATCGGAGCAATTGTATTTATTGTCCTGATTCTGATACAGTTTATCGTTATCAATAAAGGTTCTGAGCGTGTATCTGAGGTAACTGCACGTTTTACATTGGATGCAATGCCTGGAAAACAGATGGCAATTGACGCAGATTTAAATACTGGTGCCATCACAGAGAAGGAAGCAAGAGAACGGAGAACTAAGATTCAGCAGGAATCTAACTTCTTTGGTTCTATGGATGGTGCAACCAAGTATGTAAAAGGAGATGCAACGGCCGGCCTTATTATTACATTCATCAACCTGATTGGTGGAACAATTATGGGGGTCATGAATGGCGGGCTGTCTGCCATGGAGGCACTTCAGAAATATGGTATATTAACCATTGGTGATGGACTGGTCAGCCAGGTTCCGTCTCTTTTGATTTCGCTGGCAACAGGTATTCTGGTAACAAAAGCATCCAGTGAAGCAGATTTTGGATCCATGCTGGTAAAACAGCTTTTTGGAATTCCCAAGGTATTGTATATTGTAGGTGCAACGATAACCTTTCTTGGAATTGCAACTCCGCTGAATCCGGTACTTTTCTGTGCACTTGGCATTGCATTTTTAGCTGCCGGACGGAAGATACAAAAGGATGTAAAGGTGGAAGAAATCGAAGAGGAAACCAATGCAGATGAAACGGCGGCAGAAGAAATCCGGCGGCCGGAGAATGTGGTTTCACTGCTTCAGGTTGATCCTATTGAACTGGAGTTTGGTTATGGTATTATTCCACTGGCAGATGTAAATCAGGGTGGAGACCTTTTGGACCGTGTAGTAATGATTCGTAGACAGATTGCACTGGAACTTGGAACAGTGGTTCCGATTATTCGTCTGCGTGATAATATTCAGTTAAATCCTAACCAGTATATTATTAAGATAAAGGGAATTCAGGTAACAGAAGGGGAAATCCTTTTTGACCACTATATGGCAATGAATCCGGGATATGTGGAAGAGGAAATCACCGGTATTCCGACCTTTGAGCCATCCTTCCATCTGCCGGCAATCTGGATTACAGAGGGACAGAGAGAGCGTGCGGAGAGTCTTGGCTATACCGTAGTAGATCCGCCGTCTATTATTGCAACCCATCTGACAGAGGTAATCCGTTCCCACATTGCAGAACTTCTTACCAGACAGGATGTATCTAATCTTATTAGTAATATCAAGGAAAACAATCCTGCACTTGTGGACGAGCTTACACCGAAGCTCCTTAGTATTGGTGAGATTCAGAAAGTCTTACAGAATCTTTTACAGGAGGGCATTTCTATCCGTGACCTGCTTACGATTTTTGAAAATTTAGCAGACCATGCGGTAACAACCAGGGATACCGATGTATTGACAGAATATGTGCGTCAGGGATTAAAACGTGCAATTTCAAGTAAATACTTTCCGGCAAATGAGACAACCAGCGTGGTAACATTAGATCCGAAGGTGGAACAGGAAATCATGGGTTCTGTAAAACAGACTGAGCAGGGGGCTTATCTGACTTTAGACCCGGAGAAGACCAAGAATATTATGGAATCCTTGAAGCAGGAAGTGGCGAAGTTAGAGAATATTGGAAAGAATCCGATTGTCATTACTTCGCCAATTGTGCGGATGTATTTTAAGAAACTCACCGAGGACTATTTCAAAGACCTCATTGTGGTGTCTTATAATGAAGTGGAATCAAATGTGGAATTACAATCAGTAGGGATGGTGACAGCATAAAATGACGATTAATAAATTTCAGGGCAGAACAAGAGAAGAGGCAGTTGATAAGGCAAAAAAGGAAATGGGAGAAGCAGTTGTGATTATGAATGTAAAGGAAATTAAACCGAAGGGTTTATTCCGGGCATTAAAGAGCACAACTTATGAAGTGACGGCAGCATTAGAGGAAAAGGAACAGACAGTTAATCCTCTTCCTGCGTTACATGCTCCATTAAAGATGCATGACAGCATAAATTTTGCAGCAAATGAAAAAATTGAAATTCCGGCACCGGAACCAGCAGCCATTCATCCGGAAAGCAGTCATGATTTGGAAGAAAAGATAGAAAGTCTTTCTAATTTATTAGAAAAGAAGTTAAAACCGGAAAAAGAAGAAGAACCAAAAGAAGAGGAAAAGCCGGAAAAGGAAACTGATGCTCCAAAGGATATGAAGCATCAGCAGTCTGAGACTTTCCGTTGTATCCGCATGATTTATGAAACATTACTGGATAATGAAGTGAATGAAAGATATGTCAACCAGATATTAGATGATGTGGAGAAGAATTTAAGAGGCAGTGCAAGCATGGACATTATCTTATCCAATGTTTACCAGAAAATGGTATTAAAATTCGGACAGCCTCAAAAGATTGAACTGGTACCGGGACAGCCTAAAATCGTATTTTTTATTGGACCAACCGGTGTTGGCAAGACAACAACCATTGCAAAAGTGGCTTCCAGATTTAAAGTGGATTATGGCAAAAAAGTAGCACTTTTAACAGCAGATACTTATCGGATTGCTGCGGCAGAACAGTTACGTACTTATGCGAATATCTTAGATACACCGCTGACAGTTATTTATTCATCGGAAGAAATGAATGCAGCCATAGAGCGTGTAAAGGATTATGATCTCGTTCTGGTAGATACCGCAGGATTCTCTTATAAGAATGAAGATCAGAGAAAAGATATGAGAAACCTCATAGAAAGTCTGGATGACAAATATGAGAAGGATGTTTATCTGGTATTAAGCGCAACTACAAAATACCGCGATTTGATGGAAATTGTAGATAAATACCATGAGATATCGGATTATAAGATTATTTTTACTAAATTAGATGAAACCAGTAGTTATGGTAGTCTGTTAAATATTCGCATGTATTCTGGTGCGGATGTTTCCTATATGACAACAGGGCAGAATGTACCAGATGATATTGAAATTTTCCAGTCACAGAAAATTGTAAAACAGTTATTGGGAGGCAGATAATAATATGGATCAGGCAGAAAAGCTGCGCAATGTAATTAAATTAAAGAACCAGAAGCTTCCCCAGAAAGCAAGAGTAATTACGGTTACCAGTGGAAAAGGTGGCGTGGGAAAATCCAGCGTTACAGTTAATCTGGCAATCCAGCTTCAGAAAATGAATAAGAAAGTTATTATTTTTGATGCTGATTTGGGACTGGCAAATGTAGAAGTTATGCTTGGAGCAATACCAAAACATAATTTGAGTGATGTTATATACCGGGGAATGGATATGCGGCAGATTATAACAGAGGGACCGGCAGGAGTAAGCTTTATCTCAGGCGGCTCCGGCATTGTGGGAATGAATAATCTGTCCAAGGATCAGATTACTTTTTTAGTACGTAATCTGGCACAGTTAGATGAAATGGCTGATATTGTACTGGTGGATACCGGAGCAGGAATTGCAGACAGCGTATTGGAATTTGTTATGGCTTGTCCGGAGGTCCTTCTGGTATCAACACCGGAACCAAGCTCACTGACCGATTCCTATTCTCTGTTAAAGGCACTGCACCGGAATCCGAATTTTGCCAAAAGCGGAACGCAGATTCATGTGGTTGCCAACCGTGTAAATTCTGTGGAAGATGGACAGGCAGTATATGATAAATTAAATACCGTTGTGTCACAGTTTTTAAATGGTAATCTTGAATATCTCGGCATGATACCGCAGGATTCCATGTTTGAAAAAGCAATACGCCAGCAGCAGACAGTATCTTTATATGCACCGGAGACCAAGTCGGCAAAAGCATTTGAGATACTTGCAAATAATCTTATAGAAGGTGCGCATGATATTCCGTTGATGAAGCGGGGCTTTGCCCAGTTGTTTGCTGAATTTTTTAATAACAGATAGGTGATAGAATGATTTCAAATGTTTTACGGGAAGGAATGAAAATTGATATTCATATAGTGAACCAGACGGAAAGGCCAGAATCTGCAGAAAAGGCTGCACCAGTTTACAAGAGTCAGATTTTTGAACTGTTTGAAAATGGTGAAATGGAGATAATGATGCCGATTCAGAGTGGAAAACTGATATTACTTCCACTGGGACTTCGCTATGAATTTGTATTCTATACACCGAATGGATTGTATAAAAGCATTGGTCAGATCTGGGAACGTTATAAGACGGAGAACCGCTACCTGCTCCGGATTGTATTAAATACACCACTGAGCAAATATCAGAGACGGGAATATTACCGTATGGAATGTGTCCTTGATATGGGGTATTTCCATCTGTCAGACGAAGAAGCGGAAATGGAACAGACGGAAGACATCATCGCAAGTCTCAGGGATGATGATTTTATAAAAAGCAGAAAAAGGGCACTATTGTTGATATCAGTGGAGGTGGTGTACGCTTTGTAACGAATGAGCAGTTAGAAGAGGGAAAAGCTGTTCTGATTATTGTGATGCTACAGACACAGACCGGCGAAAAACAATATTATCTTCCAGGATATATCCTGCGAAGTACAAAGCTGTTAAATCGTGATAATATGTATGAAAACCGACTGAAATTTATTATTCGTGATGATAAAATAAGGGAAGAAATTATCAGGTATATTTTTGCAGAAGAAAGAAAAGCAAGACAGAGAGGAAAAGGATAGGGTTAAATTAATAGAATGAAAAAGAATATTCTGGTTGTTGATGACTCAGCACTCATGAGAAGAGTTATCTGTGATATAATTAATTCAGATAGTGGTTTTCAGGCAACGGATACATGCAGAGATGGCTTGGAAGCATATGAAAAATTGTGTCAGAAAGCATATGACGCAGTTGTTTTAGATGTAAATATGCCAAGAATGAACGGACTGGAACTACTTGAAAGATTACAAAAAGAAAATATAAAAGCAACAGTAGTAATGGTCAGTACATTAACGACAGATGGAGCTGAAGTTACACTCAAGGCAATGGAACGTGGTGCAATTGACTTTATCGAGAAACCAAATAATCTGATAGAGACAAAGGGACAGCGTTTCCGGGAAAAACTGATAAAAGTTCTTGCAACAATAACTGCAGCAGGAAGCACACAGACGTATCAGAAAAAAGTAATTACGAATGTGGTAAAACCGGCAGCTGTCCGGAAGATTAGAACGAAGGATGCAGCCCGGAGCAAGATTGTTGCAATTGCATGTTCCACAGGCGGTCCAAAATCCTTACAGAGTGTGATTCCATTGCTGAAATCCAATATGGATGCACCGGTTCTTGTGGTTCAGCATATGCCGGCTGGTTTTACAAAATCCATGGCAGCCCGGCTGAATGAACTCAGCCCGCTGGATGTGAAAGAGGCAAACGAAGGTGATGTCTTGGAAAAAGGACATGTTTATGTGGCACCGGGAGGAAAACATTTACTGGTACAGCGGTTAGCAGATGGAACGCACTGTATTGTTTTAAGTGATGCACCGGCAATTGGTGGATTAAGACCATGTGCCAATCTGATGTATGAGTCTTTGATGGACAGCGGCTATGATGAAATTACCTGTGTAGTTCTTACCGGAATGGGTGCTGATGGAACAAAGGGAATTTCAGAACTCCAGAAAGAAAAAAATGTATACGTAATTGCTCAGGATGAAGAAACATCTGTGGTATATGGAATGCCAAAGGCAATTGCAGAGACAGGACTTGTTGATGAAATAGTACCATTAGAAAGTGTTGCGGACACAATTCTAAAGAATGTGGGGGTAAATTAAAGATGGATGTAAGCCAGTATCTAGAAATTTTTATTGATGAGACAAGTGAGCATATCCAGAGCCTGAATGATTGCATTATGACTTTGGAAAAGGAGCCGGAAAACAAAGATACCATTAATGAAATTTTCCGTGCAGCACACTCCTTAAAGGGAATGGCAGGAACCATGGGCTTTAAGAGAATGCAGCATCTGACTCATGATATGGAAAATGTATTCCAGGAAGTTCGTAGTGACAAAGTAAAAGTCACCAGTGAAATGATTGATATTCTTTTCCAGTGTCTGGATGCAATTGAAAGTTACCTCGATACGATCAAGAGTACATCAGATGAAGGTACAGAAGACAACGAAGCACTGATTACAGCTTTGAACAAATTCTTAGAGAATGCAGAGAACGGCGGAGCAGCCGCACCTGCAAAGGAAGAAAAAAAAGAAGAAAAGAAAGCAGAAGAACCGGAAAACGGTGATGGTAAAAAGAAATACTTAAGCGTAGAATTTTCTTCCAAAGATAAAGATGCGTTAAAAGCAGCTGAAGAAAGTGGAAACAAAATTTACGGAATTACAGTAGAAGTACAGAAAGATTGCCTTTTGAAAGCGGCAAGAGCATTCCTTGTATTTAAAGCAGTAGAAGAGTTTGGACAGATTGTTGTTTACAGTCCAAGTTCCCAGGATATTGAGGATGAACGTTTTGAACTGGACTTCAGTTTGTTCTTATCATCCAATGCTGCATTAGATGATATTTTAAAAGCAGTTAAAAATGTATCTGAAATTGCGGATGCTGTTGGTGAAGAAGTGAAGACGGCAACTCTATTCCATGAGGAAAATGTACAGGAAAATCTTCCGGCAAATACATCAGCAGCAAAGCCGGCAGAGCAGGCAGTACATAAAGAGAATAAACCGGCACAGACTAAGTCAAAACCGGCAGGCAAACCGGTTACAAACCGTACCGTGCGTGTGGATATCGAAAAACTGGATGCACTGATGAACCAGGTGAGTGAGCTGATTATTGCAAAAAACAGTCTGGTATCCATTGGCTCCCAGGAAGGAGGCAATTTCCAGAATCAGTCATTCCATGAGCAGATTGAGTATCTGGAAAGAATTACAACCAGTCTTCATGAATCGGTTATGAAAGTGCGGATGGTTCCAATTGAGAGCGTTGTAAACAAATTCCCACGTATGATTCGTGACCTTTCCAGAAGATTGAATAAGAAGATGGAATTGTGCATGACCGGTGAAGATACAGAACTTGATCGTACTGTAGTTGACCAGATTGGCGACCCGTTGCAGCATCTGCTTCGTAACTCTGCTGACCATGGTCTTGAGAGTGCAGAAGTTCGTAAGGAACGCGGTAAGCCAGAAACAGGAACCATTAATCTGAATGCATTCCAGGAAGGAAATAATGTAATCATTGAAGTAAGTGATGATGGTAACGGAATTGATACAGAGAAGGTTAAAGCAAAAGCAGTAGAGCGTGGTCTGGTAACACCGGAACAGGCAGAAAAGCTGAGCCAGAAAGAAATTATCGATTTCTTATTTATGCCGAGTTTCTCTATGGCAAAACAGATTACCGATATTTCCGGACGTGGTGTAGGTCTTGACGTTGTTAAATCCAATATTGAAGCATTAGGCGGAGATGTTGAGGTAAAGAGCAAACTTGGCGTTGGAACCAAATTCGTAGTAAGACTGCCACTTACACTGGCAATCATTCAGGCGTTGATGGTAGAAATCCGCGATGAAAAATATGCAATTGCGTTAGGCGCAATTCAGACTATCGAGGATATTCCGGTTGAAGATATTAAATATGTAGAATCCAAGGAAGTAATTAATTTACGTGGTTCTGTTATTCCAATCATCCGGCTGGATCAGATACTTGATATTCCACCGAAGGATGAAGAAGTAGAAAGCCTTACTGTTGTTATCGTAAGAAAAGGCGACCGTTATGCAGGACTTGTTGTAGACAATCTTCTTGGACAGCAGGAAATCGTAATTAAATCACTTGGTAAGTATATTAATAATAATAAGACAATCAGCGGTGCAACAATTCTGGGTGATGGCGAAGTCGCATTAATCCTGGATGCAAATACATTGATTTAACAGGGGGTGTGCAGAGTGGCAGAGCAACTTGAAACAGTAGAAAATATCAGAAAACAGTATATTGTTGTAAAATCGGAAATGAGCAGTACGGAATCGATATCAGTTATGTAGACAATATTGTCCGTATGCAGAAGATTACAAGAGTACCTAGAGTACAGAATTTCTTTAAAGGAATTATCAATCTTCGTGGAGAAATCGTACCGGTTATGAGTCTCAGAATCCGTATGGAACTGGAAGAAGATGTATTTACCAATGCCAGCCGTATTATAATTTTAAAAATTGAACAGCAGAGTGCACTGGGAATAATCGTGGATGAAGTAAAAGAAGTTGTTACATTAGGAACCAATGAAATTGATAAAGTGAGTGGCGATATGAAGAATGCCAAGGTATCTTTTATCGATGGAATCGGTAAAAACGGAGATGAATTAATTTCCCTTCTGGATATTCATTCTATTATAGAAGAAAAAGAAAATGCGTAATTGTTATAGATATAGTGAGGCAAATGCCTCACTATATTCTATATCTTGAAATGACAGCAGGAGGATAAAATTGGCGGATTATACTTTGAACCAGGTAAATGACATGTATGTGGATGTCTTAAAAGAAATTGGAAATATTGGTGCCGGAAATGCAACAACTGCAATGGCAAATATGTTGAATATCCGGATTAATATGGATGTACCAAGAGTTGAATTACTGACCTTTCAGGAACTGGGTTCTGCAATTTGCCCGGAAGATGAGTCAATCGTAGGAATCTATCTGGAAGTAACAGATGATATTACCGGCAGCATGATGTTTCTTATGAAACTTGATTCTGCACATTATCTGGTAAATAAACTAATGGGACGTCCGGCAGATTATGCGGAAGATTTTGATGAGATGGATATGTCTGCATTAAAAGAAATAGGAAATATCATTGCCGGTTCTTATCTGAACGCGCTTTCTGCCATGACGCAGCTTACTATTGCACCATCGGTTCCTTATATTGCAATTGATATGGCGGGAGCTATTTTAAGTGTTCCGGCAATACAGTTTGGTAAAATTGGAGACAATGCACTTATGATTACGACAGAATTCGGAGATGAAGTGATGATAGAAGGATATTTTATTCTGTTACCTGACCTTGAGTCTTATGAGAAGATTCTGAAATCTCTGGGAATTACCTTATAAGGAGAAGGGTATCAATGGGTGAAGTAATAAAAGTTGGTATGGCAGACTTAAATATTTGCAAGGCTCCGGATACAATTACCACATTAGGACTGGGTTCCTGTATAGGAATAGCATTGCTAGACCCGGTTACAAAGATTGGCGGACTTGCACATATTATGCTGCCAGACAGTACAAAGATGAAAAATAATTCGAATATAGCGAAATTCGCAGATACAGGAATTGTAGAGCTGGTTCGCCGGATGACAGAAGCAGGGGCGGCAAAGAGCAGGCTTGTAGCAAAGATTGCAGGCGGAGCCAGAATGTTCGAGGTAAGTGGTAACTCTGAAGTGGGAAATATTGGAGCAAGAAACGCAGAAGCTTCCAGACAGAAACTGAAGGAGCTTGGTATTCCGCTTCTGGCAGAGGATACCGGGCTGAATTATGGACGTACCGTAGAATTACATTGCGATACCGGAGAATTCTATATTAAGTCTGTTGGAAAAGAATTGAAAATTATTTAGATTGAGGATGTAAAGATGAAGACAAAACCGATTCCTGCAATCGTAATGTTGACCGCAGGATTTATTACCTGTATTGTGGCAATTTTTCAGAAAATGGAATTGCTTGCCTTTACAAAGACATTATTGCTGGTACTGATTATATTCTATCTGCTTGGGGGCATTGCAGCTTATATCTTGGAAAAGAATTTTAAAGCTGCAAAGGATGAAGAAAGCAGTACAGAAGAAAAAGCAGATGGTGATGCAGAAGAGTCTGCTGATGAGAAAAAAGAAGATACATCAGAAAAGTCAGAAAAAGAGGAAGAGAAAAGAGCGAAAGAAGAGTAATTATAAGAAACCGGAGGCTATGGCATGAAAACAGTGGACAGAGAAAAACTGTGGGAAAGCTATCAGAAAAATCCAGTATCTGAAATACGGGAACAGATTATCATAGAATATGCTCCGTTAGTTAAATTAGTAGCGGGCAGATTGAGTATGTATCTTGGATATAATGTAGAATATGAAGATTTGGTCAGCTATGGAATCTTTGGACTGATTGATGCAATTGATAAATTTGACCGAAGCAAGGATGTTAAATTTGAGACATATGCAAGCCTTCGAATCCGTGGGGCAATATTAGACCAGATTCGTAAAATGGACTGGATACCGAGGGCTGTTCGCCAAAAACAGAAAAAGATTGACGAAGCAATAAAAAATATAGAAATGAAGACAGGAAAGACGGCATTGGATGAAGAGATTGCAAGCGAACTCGGGGTATCAGAGGATGAATACCTGAACTGCAGTCCCAGTTAAAAGTTACCAATGTTGTTTCTTTAAATGAGTTTGTGGAGCAGGGAACAGAGCCTGCGATGGATGCGACAAAAATTCCA